>JANWXG010000130.1 GCA_025057335.1 bacterium
GGACTGCGTCAAGGTGTTCCTCAACGGGGAGAAGATTATCGACATCCACCTGAACGACTGGACGGAGCCGGGCAAGAACCCCGACGGCACGCCCAACAAGTTCAAATATGCCTACAAGGAGATGGTGAAGCCGGGCTACATCGGGCTGCAGAATCACGGCAGCGAAGTGTGGTTCCGCAACATCAAGATACGCCCGCTATACTGAGGGGATTTCCCAGCAGGCTGGCGTGAGGCTTGGCGGGCTGTCCGGCGTGTAAACTAGAGTAGCAGGTTTCCTGGAGCTGGGCGAGGGGCCCGCCTGCCCAAAAGGTCAAGACGCAGGGGGAGAGAGGTATGTCCAACATCGATGAGACCATTCGCGTGGCGGTAGCGGGAGCGTGTGGACGCATGGGCAGGCTGGTGGTGCAGACGGTACTCCGCCAGCCCGACATGACCCTGGTGAGCGCCATCGACAAACAGCACGTGGGCGAGGACATCGGCACCGTCGCGGTAGAGCATCCTATCGGCATCCAGGTCACAGACCATCTGGTGGAGGCGCTCTCGCAGACACAGCCCCATGTGCTGGTGGACTTCACCACGCTGGGCGCGGCGGTAAGCCATGTCCATACGGCGCTGGAGCACCGCGTCATCCCTGTGGTGGGTACCAGCGGCTTCTCCGCCCAGACGCTCTCCGATATCCGCGAGGCGGTCGAGCGCACAGGTACTCCCTGCATCATTGTGCCCAACTTCGCCCTGGGGGCGGTGCTGATGATGCGTTTCGCTAGGGAGGCGGCGCGCTACTTCCCCCACGCTGAGATTGTCGAGCTGCACCACGAAGGGAAGGCGGATGCTCCCTCTGGCACCGCCATCCGCACGGCGGAGATGATTGCCGCAGGGCGCACCGAGACCCCGCGCCTGCCTGTGCAGGAGCAGAAGTTCGAGGGGGCGCGGGGCGCGACCGTTGCAGGCGTGCCCATCCACAGCGTGCGCCTGCCCGGGCTGGTGGCGCACCAGATGGTGCTCTTCGGCGGGCAGGGCGAACTGCTCACCATCCGGCACGACTCGACGGACCGACAGTCCTTTATGCCTGGCGTGATGCTGGCTATCCGCAAGGCGCGGCACGTACGCGGGCTGGTGGTCGGGCTGGAGCATCTGCTGTGAGCCTCGTTTGTGCTAAAATGATAGCGTGAACGACACGCTTGCAGAGAAGCTGCAGACGCTACCTAGCCTGCCGGGGGTGTACCTATTCAAGGACGCGCAGGGAACCGTGCTGTATGTGGGCAAGGCGGTCTCCCTGCGCGCGCGAGTGCGTTCGTACTTCCACAAAAGCGCCGAGCACTCGCTCAAGACGCGCCGCCTCGTGGAAAAGGTTGCCGACCTGGAGTGGATTGTCACTGATACCGAGCTCGAGGCGCTAGTGCTGGAATGTAACCTTATCAAGCGTTACCGCCCGCCCTACAACATCCGCCTGCGCGACGACAAAAACTACCCCTTCCTGTGCCTGACCACCTCCGAGCCGTTCCCGCGCCTGATGCTGGCGCGCCGCGTGAAGAACGATGGCAACCGCTACTTCGGTCCCTACTCGGGTAGCCGCCCCGTGTATCAGACCATCCACCTGTTGAACCGTCTCTTCCCTCTAGTGACCTGTGGCGAGGCGTTCACGGGGGAGCCTGTGCGCAAGCCCTGCCTTTACTACCATCTGGGCAGATGCCCAGCTCCCTGCGCGGGGCTCGCCGACAAGGAGCGCTACCGCGAAACCGTGCGCGAGGTGGAGCTGTTCCTCAACGGCAAGCACGACAAGCTGCTCAAGTCGCTCTACCAGCAGATGGAGGCGGCGGCGGAAAGGCTGGAGTTCGAGCGCGCCGCCGCCCTGCGCGACCAGATACGCGCGGTGGAGCAGGTGATGTCGCAGCAGAAAGTGGTCTCCACGGAGATGATAGACCAGGACGTGCTGGCGTATGCGGCGGATGAGCAGCGGGCGCTAGTGCAGATGTTCTTCATTCGCGGGGGCAAGCTCATCGGGCAGCAGCACTTCTTCCTGGAGGGCGTTAGCGGCGAGGACCAGCGTGCCGCCCTGCAGGAGTTCCTCAAGCAGTACTACGACCAGGCGCAGGACGTGCCCAGCGAAATCATCTTGCCTGCGCAGGTCGAAGAAGCGCAGATTATCGAGCAGTGGCTGCGCCAGAAGCGGGGCAAGCGCGTGCAGCTGCTGGCGCCACAGCGGGGCAGTAAGAAGAAGTTGCTGGAGATGGCGCTCACCAACGCCGAGCTGGCGCTGGAGCAGGCGCGCCAGCAGTGGCTGCAGAAGAAGGCGCAGCAGGAGGCGGTGCTGGTCGCCCTGCAGCAGGCGCTGGGGCTGGACTCTCCGCCACGGCGCATCGAGGCATACGACATCTCCAACATTCAGGGCACGGCGCCTGTGGGCGTGATGGTGGTGCTGAAGGAGGGTAAGCCGTCCAAGGGGGACTACCGCCGCTTCCGCATCAAGTATCATCCCGAAACGCCCAACGATTTCGCCATGATGAAGGAGGTGGTGACCCGACGCCTGCGGGAGGCGCAGCAGGGCAATCCCAAGTTCGCCGAGCTGCCCCAACTGATGCTGATTGACGGGGGGAAAGGGCAGCTGAACGCGGCGCTGGAGGCAATGCGCGAGGTGGGCATGCAGGTGCCCGCCATCGGGCTGGCGAAGCGGTTCGAGGAGATATACCTGCCCGGGCATTCGGAGCCTTTGATTCTGCCCAAAGACTCGCCCGCGCTGCACCTGCTGCAGGCAGTGCGGGACGAGGCGCACCGGTTCGCCCTAGAGTACCATCGCAAGCTGCGCATCCGACGGGCAACCTCTTCCGTTCTGGACGAGATACCGGGCATCGGACCGAAGCGCAAGCAGGCTCTGCTCAAACATTTCGGTTCGGTGAAACGTCTGCGCGAGGCGAGTGTCGAAGAGATTGCGGAGGTGCCATCCATCCCGCGCTCGCTGGCACAGACCATCTACACCGAATTGCATAAGGAGGAGCAGGCGTGGTCGGAATAGTGTTACGCTGGGTAGCCAGCGCGGTCGCCCTACTGCTAACCGTATGGCTGGGCAAGACCCTTGGCTTGGGGCTGTATGTGAGCGGGTTTGGTGGGGCGCTGATTGCTGCCCTGGTTATCGGGCTGATTAACGCCTTTATCCGCCCGCTGGTGATGATGTTCACCCTGCCGCTGAACTGTCTGACCTTCGGGCTGTTCGGGCTGGTTATCAACGCGGTTCTGTTCTGGCTGGCGGGCGAGCTGCTCGCCGAGTTCGAAGTGGAGGGACCCGTCGCCGCGCTGTTCGGCTCCATCGTGATGAGCATTTTCAGCAGCGTGTTGAGTCAGGCGGTCGCGCCCGAAAAGCGCCGCGAGTGAGAGTGTGGAATAATGTAGCTGGAGCAAACCTGTTGCGCAGGCCGTCCCTCCGAGGCGGGAGACGCAGTACCGTCTGAGCCGGGGCGAGGGGGGAGGCATCACGACAGGAGGAGACCCTCCGCTACCGCTGGGGGTGACAAAGGGAAACTGTCACGCTGCGCACTTCCGTGCGCCTATCGCGTGCTGCACTGGCGCACAATAAGGGGAAACTGGGGTATCGGCAGGATGCAACACACGCGCTGGATATTGATTACGGGCATGTCGGGGTCGGGCAAGACGCTGGTGTCGCACATTTTCGAAGACCTTGGCTACTTCTGCGTGGACAACCTACCGCCCCGCCTGCTACCCGTGCTGGTGGAGCTCAGCCGGGAGCATCCCGAACAGATGCAGCACGTGGCGCTGGTAGTGGATACACGCTGTGGCGAGATGTTTGCGGAGACCCTGCCCAATGTGCGCCGCGTTGCCGAGCAGGGAGTGCCCGTGTATATCCTCTTCCTGGACTGCAGCGACGAGATGCTGGTGCAGCGGTTCAAGGAGACTCGCCGCAAACATCCTCTGTTCCACCGGCATCCCACTATCCTACAGAGCATTCGTGCGGAGCGCATCCTGCTGGAGGAGCTGCGCGCCAGCGCAGACCGGGTAATAGATACTTCTGACTTGGCTCCGCATCAACTGCGCGCCATCATCGAAGCCGACTATCGCCTTGTGGAGCACAAGGCAGGTATTGCGGTCAACGTGGTCTCCTTTGGCTTCAAGTATGGCATTCCGCCCGAGGCGGACCTGGTGTTTGACGTGCGCTTTCTGGCGAACCCCCATTACATCGCGCACCTGCGCCCACTGGACGGACGCGATGCCCCCATCCGCGAGTATGTGCTCTCCGACCCGCTAGCGGAAGACTTCATTCGCCGATTGTACGACCTGATTGAGTTCACCCTGCCCCAGTATATTCGTGAGGGCAAGGCATATCTCACCATCGCCATCGGTTGCACGGGCGGACGGCATCGCTCGGTCGTCATTGCTGAGCAGGTGGTGCAGTTTCTACGGGAGAAAGGATATCGCGTGTACGTACAGCATCGAGACGTGCGGCGCCAACCGCAGCCGATGCCCGAAGCGGAGTAGCCTCCATGCCTGAGGAGAGGAGGATACACCATATCCTGCGCCTGCCCAGCGCGCGCTGGCTGAAGCCCGGAATGCTGGTCAAGCGCTGGCTACTGCTGTCGATGCTGGGCACGGCGGTCATGTTCGTCGGGCTGCTCGTCCTTATCGACGTGCAGTTCCCCGAATGGCTGACATGGCTGCACCGTCACGTGCAACAGGTTTCTCTTCGCCTGCAGATGGGACTACATGGACGGCTCGTGCTGACCCTCGCAGGCGCGGGGCTGGCGCTGCTGGGACTAGCGATGAGCCTGATAGGCGTGCGTGGGCTGGTACGCACCATCGCCTGTGCGATAGACCCCGTTGCGGGCAAGCGACTGGCGCACGTCATCTACAATCGGCGCAACCTGCAGCTGGGACCCGAGCTGGTCGCCATCGGCGGGGGCACAGGACTGTCCACCCTGCTGCGTGGTCTCAAGCAGTACTCCAGTAACGTCACCGCTATCGTCACCGTCACCGATGACGGCGGCAGTTCGGGCAGGCTGAAAGAACAGTTTGGCGTGTTGCCCCCTGGCGACATCCGCAACTGTCTGGTTGCTCTTGCCGATGCGGAGCCTGTGATGACCGAGCTGTTCCAGTACCGCTTTCGCGGGGGCGAGGGACTGGGCGGACACAGCTTCGGCAACCTGCTCATCGTCGCCATGACGGACATCACAGGCGACTTCGAACGCGCCATCCGTGAGACCAGTAAGGTTCTGGCGATCCGGGGGCGTGTGCTGCCCTCCACATTAGACCATGTGCGTCTGCGCGCGAAGATGGAGGACGGCTCGATTATCGAAGGCGAGACTGCCATCGCTAGCTCGCCCCTGCGAATTCGGCAGATGATGCTCCACCCGCCTAACGCTCGCCCGCTAGACGAGGCGCTGCAGGCGATTCGCGAAGCCGACCTCATTGTGCTCGGACCAGGCAGCGTGTTCACCAGTATCATCCCCAACCTGCTGGTCGAAGGCGTTGCCGACGCCATTCGGCACAGCCACGCCCTGCGCGTGTACGTGTGCAACGTGATGACCCAGCCGGGCGAAACAGACGGCTTCACCGCCAGCGACCACGTGCGTGCCATCGAGGCGCATTGCCCACCGCGCCTGTTCGACTACGTGCTGGTTAACACCACGCGTCCCTCACCCGAGCTGATGGAGCGATATCGGCAGTCGGGAGCGGAGTTCGTGGAACCCGACATCGACCGCATCCGCGCGATGGGCTACCGCACGATTGTGGGGGACTTCATCAGCCAGACCGACGTCGTGCGCCACGACCCTTACAAGCTAACTGACGCCATCATGCACCTTCTGAGCCGCAAGAAGTGACGGACGGGGCAGTGCGATGCGTTGCACTGCCATCAGCGAGAACAGCACCACGCCGAAGCCAATCCAGAAGGGGATACGATAGTCATCCAGCGCGCTCCACAGCACGCCCCCCAGCGCGGGCATGATGACCGCCGCCACATGATTCATTGTGGTGCCCATTGCCAGGCTGGGCGTCAGCTCCCCCGGGCGCACGATACGGTTCAGGAAGACGGTAATGCCCATACTGAAGGAGAACAGTACGCTATCGGTCACAAACAGCGCGTACAGCCAGCGCACATCGCGCAGCAGCGCATAGCCTGCGAACACACAGGCAATCAGCACGTAGTACAGCGTGAGCATCCGTCGCTCGCCGTAGCGGTCTACCAGGCGACCCACGATGGGTGCAGCCACCGCGCCCAGCGCTGCGTTCACGAACGCCAGTGAGAGCATGGTCTGCACGGGCGTGCCGTACACCAAGATGAGCACGTACGACGCGAACGTGCTGAATATCTGGCGACGACACCCCTCCAGAAAGGTCAGCACGTAGTAAAGGCTATACTCCCGTCGCAGGATGATGGGGTCCCGTTTCCCCCCAGCCGCGCGTGAGGAGAGGAGGAAAGCCAGCACGCCCGCGCAGGCGATGGTCGCCCCCGCGATGAGAAATAGCGTCTGGTAGGAAAGATAGGTTTTGAACAGGCGAGCCGACCCCAACGCTACCAGCACTGCTACGGAGCCGATGGCGCTCATACGACCCAGATGCCTGCCCCCTTCGCGTCCGCCCGCCAGCGCCAGCGTAATAGAGGGAGAGACAGATGCCCACAGATGAAAACCGATAGACCACCAGACGTTGAAACCCACCAGCACCCAGTAGCTGTCCGCCATGCCCGTCGCGCCAATGCCTAGGGCGCACACCAGCAACGCCAGCCCCGCCAGCCGCGGCTCGGCGAAGGCTACCAGCGTGCCCGCGATAGGCGCAGTGAGCAAGCCGGGCACCTCGCGCAGCGACTCCAGCACACCCAGCTGTCGGGGCGTGACATGCAGCACCTCGCGGATGAAGTTCTGGAAGATGCCATTGTATACGGCGAAACCGAAGGCGAAACAGAAGGTCAAGGCGCCGAATAGCACCCAGTCGCGCCGTGAGGAAGGATGGTCTGTCTGCGAAGCGAGCATCATGCTGACAAATTTGTACGCAGAGAGCGCCTTTTCCTGCGTGAAGATGCTGGAAAACGCACGGCGAAGCCTGTCAGAATGACGAGGAGACTCAGGCGCACTGATGTGCGCTACTACCAGCACGGGACGCCCCAGCACGACAGCTTGTCTGACGAAATCTTCAGTCTGTAGTGAAGCACGTGAGTGCTTCCACTTGGCAGACAATAGGGACTTCAGAATCGCAAGGGTTACAGGGCGAGGCTCCTGCTGCCTTCACGATGAGAGAGGCAAGCGCACTGAAGTGCGCACTACGAGCACCCAAGCTTGTAGTGCAGGCTTCAGCCTGCTTGGAGCACACAGAAACTGGAGGGCGA
>JANWXG010000131.1 GCA_025057335.1 bacterium
ATGCCAACGCGGAGAAGGCAAGGTGCGCAAACGAGCCCGCTATGCGCTGTTTCTCATCGTGACTGTCGCTGTTATGCTGGTCGCCCTCCGGTGGTGGCAATCGCCACGCCTTGACCGCTCCACTCCCGCCACGCAGGGCGCGTGCACCCTTCGGAGAGTATACGTCGCAAAGGACGAGTACTCCACCTTCCGCCCCGCCAGAGGCATCGTGTTGGAGTTGGAGGTAGCACAGACTTCCCTGACGACTCGTCCCTACGCGCTTCCCCTGCGCGTGGTCACCGCCGATGGAGCAGAGGAAATCGTCGAGGCGGTGGAAGTCTGGCACGCACAGCCGCCTCGAGGGGGATGGCAGGCTCTGCGCTACTGGGTTGCCTCCTGGTTTCGCCTCGCGGGCGAGCGCCCACCCCTCGTCCGCGCCTACATCCCCCTCGCTTACCCCTCCTCCACGCCATATCTGGACGTGTCTGCGCCGGCGTCCGTCGCGCAGGGCGGCTACTGGCGGATAGTGAACCTCCCGCGCGCGAAGCACGCCCTCCCGCCCCCCGTGCAGGTAGCAGACCGCTTCGGATGCAAAGACTTCGAGATACGAGCGCACGTTTGCTCCGAGCCCGCTTCCCTCAGCTCGAGCGAAGCGCCTTCCGTGCAAGTCATCATGGACGTGCAGGTGAAGCATCCTCCTGCCCCCAACCTGAAGTTTTTCGTAGCGCTAAAGGGCGTGACGCCAGAGTGGGCTCCTGCCGTGCCCCTGCTGCCGCGTGAGGAGTTGGTCAGCCAGGACGTGGTCACCGCTTGCACCGCCCGCACGGTGCATCTGCTACGCCTGCCCTTCTACGGGGGTCAGAGGTCTCTCCGTCTGGAGTGCGAGGGATGGCTAGCGCGTGAGGAGAAGGACATGCGCGTGTTGCGGCTGCCTGTGCAGCGCATCACCACCGCCAGCGGGAGCAGCCTACTGGTGATTGCTCCGCCACAGCGGACGGTAGTGCACTTGCCTGGTGGCTCCGTGACGCTCCCCGGGGTCGCCGAGCTGGCGCAGCTGCCTGAGGCGCAGGCGCTCTCGCCCTGTGACAGGCGCGCGTTCCTCTTCTACCAGAAGGAGCTCCGCTCGCCGCATGGGGCGCACTCGCTGGATGTAGTCGCGGTGCTGCCTCAGCCGGGCGGGGCAGGCAGGTCGTTCCCCGCGCAGAGCCAGTTGGGCGGAGCGGCGGAACGCATCGCCGTGACGCTCCCCTCCGCGAAGGCGCTGCCACGCGAGGTGCTCGTTTACCTGTGGGGCGGCAGGGAGGTGTGGCGGAGCACGAAACACTCGTTCACACTCACTCTGCAGGTAAAAAAATAACCGCCTTTCTCAGGCGGTGTGCGGACTGCTGTCATCTGTGCCGCAAAAGGGAGGGCTTTCCCTCAATCGAGCTGCCGTCACTTTTACTGACGCAGGGAAAGCCCTGATGTTACAACTTTTTTCACCACTTTGCTCCCCATTTCACAATCTCGCCAGCGCCTCACGCAGCGCCGCAGCCGTCTCCTCCGCCAGTGTGTCGTTGATGAAGGTGCCCGCCTGCTCGGAGCCTGCCAGATACTTCAGCTTGTCGCGCGTGCGGTTGAAGGGGTAGAACTCCACATGGAAGTGGTACGAAGGGCTATTGACCTCTCTGGCGGGCGACTGGTGTAGCAACATGATGTAGGGGATGGACAGCTCCCACAGATGGCGCAGGGTGCGCGTGACAGTAGAGAGCATCTCCGCCAGCGCCCAACGTTCTTCCCAGCTCATCTCGGGTAGCGTGCCCACATGGCGCAAGGGCATCACGTGCACCTCGTACGGGAAGCGGGCGAAGAAGGGCACAAACGCCACAAAACGCTCGTTGCGTGTGAGCAGGCGTCGCCCGTCCTCCATCTCCTGCTCCATCACCGCGCAAAACAGGCATTTGCCCTGCTGCTCGAAGTAGCTCCGCGCGGAGGTCACCTCCTTCTCCAGCAGGGGCGGCAGGAAGGGATAAGCGTATATCTGCCCATGCGGATGAGGGATGGTCACGCCAATCTCTTTGCCCTTGTTCTCGAAGATGAGCACGTACTGCACAAAGGGATAGCTGGACAGCTCTTCGTAGCGGTCAGTCCACACCTCCACCAGTTTGGCAATCTGCTGCACGGAGAGGTCTGCCATCTCCCCCTCGTGCTGGGGCGTGTATAGCACCACTTCGCAAATCCCCTGCGCGGGCATCACGGGGGTCAGCTCCGTGCCTTCCACCGCAGGCTCTGGCGCCTGGCGCTGCAGGGAAGGGAAACGGTTCTCGAAGACCACGATGTCGTAGTCAGGGTACGGCACCTCGGTTTCGATACTGCCTGGGCGGGTTGGGCAGAGCGGGCAATACTCCTTGGGCGGCAGGAAGGTGCGTTCCTGGCGGTGTGTTGCCGTAATCACCCACTGTTGCAGATAGGGATGCCAGCGCAGTTCAGACATCAGCATAAGCCTCCATGTAGTTCATCTTCTCGCGTACGGGAGGGAATGGCTCGGCAGGAGCCTCGCCCTCCAGATTGGATGAGGTCATGCTCCCCCATGCGCTTGCGGATGCGACAGAGCGCATCCCTCCAAGCCAACTCTGGAGGGTCGCGCTCCGTCGCGACCACACAAATCGGACAGCTCAGCAGGAGCCTCGCCCTCCAGAGCAGCTGACGGAACGCATTCCCACAAACCAACTCTGGAGGGTCGCGCTCCGTCGCGACCACGCAAATCGGACGGCTCGGCAGGAGCCTCGCCCTCCAGAGCAGCTGACGGAACGCATTCCCACAAACCGACTCTGGAGGGTCGCGCTCCGTCGCGACCACACAAATCGGACAGCTCAGCAGGAGCCTCGCCCTCCAGAGCAGCTGGAGGCTTGCGCTGCGTAATGCACTGCGGATGCGACGGAGCGCATCCCTCCAAAACGTCTTTGAACGGGCGTGCTTCCTTGTGCGTCTACGGATGCGACAGAGCGCATCCCTCCAACACGTCTCTGGACGGGCGTGCTTCCTTGTGCGCCTGCGGATGCGACGGAGCGCATCCTTCCCAACTATCTCTGGAGGGGCGCGCTCCGTCGCAACTACGCAAACTGGCAGCCGCCGCTCTCACCGCTCATTTAGCAGACTCTGCGCCCAATCCCTTCTCCCCGGGCAGGGATGCGCGCCCCCGGAGCGGAAACTATACGTGCCTATCAGGCGGAGAAGTGAGGCAAGAAGAACCATGCGTGTGCTGGAGCTGATGCATACTCACGTGGTGACGGTGCAACCGGAGGACACCCTGCGCGACGCAGTGGACAAGATGGACCTCTACCAGGTCAGCGGACTGCCTGTCGTGGACGACGAGGGACGGCTTGTGGGTGTCATTACAGAGCATGACATCATCCGTGAATTGCTTCCGCAGCGCGGTGAGACACAGACGGAAGAGAGCTACCGCGCCGAGTGGCTCGACCTGCGGACGCGCGCGGCGCGCGTGCGCGGGATGCTGGTCAAGCAGGCGATGACCCACAACGTCATCGCCGTCGACGAGAACACGGACGTGCTGGAAGCCGCGGCGATTATGCTGCAGAAGAAGGTCAAACGCCTGCCAGTGACCGCCGAGGGCAAGCTAGTGGGCATCATCAGCCGCATTGACATCTGCCAGGCAGTACTGGAAGACCGTTTGTGAGGTGCGGATATGGACTGGTATGGGCAGGTCACGTCCGGGCGTCGGCTCGTCTCCGACGGGGCGATGGGCACGATGCTACAGTCGTTGGGTCTGGAACCCGGACAGTGCCCCGAGTGGTGGAATCTCCGCCATCCAGAGCGAGTGCAGGCGGTGCACCGCGCTTACCTAGAGGCGGGCGCGAACCTGTTGACCACCAACACCTTCGGGGGCAACCGCCTGCGCCTAGCGGCGCATGGTTTGGAGGCCAATCTGAGGGAGGTCAACCGTCGGGGAGTGGAACTAGCGCGTGAGGTAGCGGGCGAGCGCGCTGCCGTCATGGCATCGGTAGGACCGACGGGAGCGTTGATGGAACCGTTTGGCGACCTGAGCGAAGAGCAGGCGTTCGAGGTGTTCAGCGAGCAGATAGAAGCACTGCGGCAGGGCGGCGCCGATACCGTGATTCTGGAGACCTTCATGGCGCTGGAGGAGATTGTAGCAGCGCTGCGCGCGGCGAAGGCGCAGGGGATGCGCGTCATCGCCAGTATGAGTTTCGGCGCGGGCGAGCGCACGATGATGGGCGTGACGCCAGAACAGGCGGCGACCACGCTAGTCGCAGAGGGCGCATTGGTAGTGGGCGCTAACTGCAGCACGGGGGCGCAGGAGATGGTGCCTGTCATCCAGCGGATGCGCGCCGTGGTCTCTGTGCCGCTCATCGCCCAGCCCAACGCGGGCATGCCCACCCTTATCGAGGGCAAGGCGGTCTACACGCAGAAGCCCGAGGAGATGGCGGCGTTTGTGCCGCAGTTCGTGCAAGCAGGGGCGAACATCGTCGGCTCCTGCTGCGGTTCCACCCCCGATTTCACTCGCGCGATTGCGCAGGCGCTGGCTTCGCTCTCCTGAACAGGTATTCTTCTCAGCAGAGCGGGGGAAGACGCAAGCCGACAATGTAGCTGGGATGGCGCAGGCGGTAGAGCAGACATCGCCATCCGTGAGGAAGATATGGCAAAACTGCTGGGGCGTCTCTCCCTGCGCAAACGGTTGTTTCTCGGTGTCTCCCTGTGCGTGCTGGTAGCTCTAGGGTTGCACGCCACCGTCGTGCACCACCAGATTGTGCCTGTGATGCAAGCAGCGGGGATGCCCAGCAGCGCGATCCAGCAGGTATCGCGCCGTATCATCCTGTACTCCTTGCTCCCCACTTTGATGGCGAGCCTTACCCTAACGTTGCTCGTCGTGCTGCTGCAGATGTATCCTGTGGTGTTACTCATGCGTCGACTGACCGCTGCAGCGCACGCTATTGCCAGCGGGCAGTTCCACCACCGCGTACAGCCGCCGCGCTGGGTGCCCAGTGACCTGCGCCTGTTCGTGGAGAGCTTCAACCTGATGGCAAACCAGCTGGAGCAGTACGCCCTGATGCAGAAACAGCAACAGCAGGATCTGCAACAGCGCAACGAGCTGCTCGAGCGCCTCTCGGTGACAGACCCGCTGACGCAGGTGGGCAACCACCGGGCGTTTCAGGAGCACCTCCATGCGCAGATTAGCCTCGCTTGCCGAAAAGGCTTGCCCCTGTGCCTGATGCTTATTGATGTAGACCATTTCAAGCAGTACAACGACACCTACGGTCACCTACAAGGAGATGCCGTGCTGCGCGAGGTGGCGCGCCTGCTCACTGAAAACACACGCACCTACGACTTCGTGGCGCGCTACGGCGGCGAGGAGTTCGCAGTTATCTTACCAGACACGGCAATCGAGACCGCACGGCAGGTAGCGGAGCGGGTGCGCCGCGTGATCGAGTCTCAGCCGTTCCCAAAAAGGCAGATGACCGTCAGCATTGGTATTGCCAGTTGGCGCGCGGGAGTAGACGCCAGTAGACTGATTCAGGAGGCGGACCAGGCGCTCTATCGGGCGAAGCGTGGCGGGCGTAATCGCGTGTGTGTTGCGGAGGCGAAAGAGGAGGCAGCTTAGCAAGAGGTGAAGCACTTTTCCTGTAGATGCTGCCGAGGGGGAGTTTTGTCCCGGAGGGCACGCTTTCCATTGCGCCCGAATCGTCCCCGTTTTGCCTCCTCGTGAGCAGGGAGGAAGACAACTCGACGGGAGCCTCGCCCTCCAGATGAACCTCGTGGAAGGCGAACCTCCCAGTGAGCCGATTTCCTCCCCGTTCACGGGGAGGTCAAGTGGGGGGTATTCCAACGGTTCGGCGGGAGCCTCGCCCTCCAGTGGTCGGATGCACTTTCCCGCTCGTAGTGGCGCACGTCAGTGCGCCCCTGTCGTTCTGAGCGCAGCGAAGAATACTCGTCTTTCCTTTTGCGAAGGGGCTTCGCTCCGCTCAGCATGACAAAGGATGGGACGGCTCGGCGGGAGCCCCGCCCTCCAGTGGGCACGGAGGTCTGGATGGTAGAGGTAGGCGTCATTGGCTACGGTTATGCGGGACGAGTGTTCCACTGCCCGCTGATTGCGCAGACGGAGGGGCTGCATCTGGCAGCAGTCTCCTCACGCGACCCGCAGCGACGCGAGCAGGCGCGTCAGCAGTGGGGCGTGCGCGTCTATGCCCAGCCCGAGGAGCTGTTAGCAGATGAGCAGGTTCAGCTGGTGGTCATCGCCACTCCCCACCACACGCACCACTCTTTGGGCAAGATGGCGCTGCAGGCGGGCAAGCACGTCGTGATAGACAAGCCTTTCACCCTCACCACCGCCGAGGCGGACGACCTCCTCACTGAAGCGCGCCAGCGTCAACTGCTGCTGAGCGTGTTCCACAACCGCCGATGGGACAGCGACTTCCTGACCGTGCGGCAAGTGGTGGAGCAGGGCATATTGGGCGAGGTGTGGCTGGTAGAGAGCTGTGTGGGACGGTATGGACACTCCAGCCGCTGGCGCACGCAGCGCGAGGCAATGGGGTCGCTGCTGCACGACTGGGGCGCGCATCTGGTAGACCAGGCGCTGTTGCTGATGGGCACGCCGCGCCAAGTGGTCTCATGGCGACACTTCCGCGTGTGGGAGCGAGATGTGGAGAGCTTCTTCCGCGCAGTGCTGGATTACGGCGACGGGCGCACCTTCACAGTGGAGGTAAACTACCTGCGTGCTGCCGAGCGTCCCCGATGGTATCTGCTAGGCGACCGGGGCGGGTTGGTCAAGTACGGCTTGGACTTGCAGGAACGGGCGCTAGTAACAGGCGACCTCGCGCAGGCACAGGAGCCCCCAGAACACCGTGCGCGCCTGTGGCTGTATGAAGGCGGTCAGATGGTGGAGCGTGTTGTCGACAGCGTTCGGGGCGACTGGCTCGCCTACTATCGCAATATCGCGGGAGCGCTGCTGCGCGGTGAGGAGCTGGCGGTGAAGCCCCAGGAGTCGCGGGAGGTGATTCGCCTCATTGAAGCCGCCCTGCAGTCCGCTGAGAGCAGCGCTCCCGTTGCAGTCGGCTAGGCAGAAGAGTGTTTGGAAATTGCGGTAACAAAGGGGGCTATCGCGTTTTCCCCCGATTGAAATCGGGGGCTGTGCCAATGGTGAAATCCGCCTGTGCGGATTTGGAAAACCCGCGCAGGCAGGTTTATTTCTAACATAGCCCCCCATTTCAATGGGGGGTATGCACGATTCCCCCCGATTGAAATCGGGAGTTGTGCCAAGGGTGAAATCCGCCTGCGTGGATTAGAACCTGCGCAGGCAGTTTTTTTCCACTCATAGCTCCCCATTTCAATGGG
>JANWXG010000132.1 GCA_025057335.1 bacterium
GACGCGCACACCACCGGGCAAAATCCTGCAGCCAGTCGGGGTGCAACCTGAAACGACGCGATGCCACCACCCCCTGCGCGCCAAACACGCAGGCATGGAAAGCGTCACTGCTGACATCCAATCCCACGACACGCATGGTTGTGTTGCCTCCTTGTGTGTGCTGAGCCCGATGTGTTAAGATACCGGTAGCACACCCGGTGGGGGCAGAGGCGCTGTCTCTGTTACACGGTCTTTGGATGCCCGATAGTCTATAGAGCGCCGCTCTGTCCCGAAGGGGGGCTGGGTCTGCTTCAGAATAGGGGTCTTGCCCAGAGCGAGCGCAGAGCGCTCAGCCCCCCTGTGGGTGTGCGAGAAGAGTGTATCATGTTGCTCTCTCCACGTCCATACTAACAGAGCGAAGCGAAGAATCTCGTCTCAGCCGTTTTGAGATGCTTCGCCTGCGGCTCAGCATGACAGCGGGAGAGGGGCTTCACTGCCGCTCTGCGTGACGGGAAGAACGGCTCGGCGGGAGCTTCGCCCTTCCTTCTGCTGCTGCAACCGCCTCTTGTGCGCGGTGGGAAGACGCGAGGGATTTTGCAAATACCCTCTTCAGCCCTTGACAAATTCGGCAAGGAGGAGTATACTATATATGCATTAACCGATTAACGGTGATGAAGATGCGACGCGAACGGGTGACCATCGCCGATGTGGCGCGTAAGGCAGGCGTGTCGAAAGTGACCGTCTCCTACGTTATCAACGGTCGCGAAGGCAAGGTACGTATCAGCGACGAGACACGCCGACGCATCTGGGAGGCGATTCGCGAACTGGGTTATCGCCCCAACGCGGTCGCACGCGCCCTTACTCAGCGGCGCACACACACCATCGGCGTGGTCATGCAGTACGCCGCCATCTTCGGCGGATGGTCGGGGTTCATGCTGGAGCTCCTGCACGGCGCCTCCCATGAAGCCATCGAACAGCAGTACGACCTGATGATGTACACGGGCGCACACGGCGACGACGCAGAACACGAAGCGAACGCGGTGATGGATGGACGCATCGACGGCGCACTGCTCTTGCGCGACATCGACGACCCGCTTTCCGACATCCTCGCAGACAGCGGCTTCCCACATGTGCTCATCTTCACCCGTGCGCGTCGCCCCGATGTGTACTACGTCGACTGCGACAATGTGAAGGGAGGCTACCTTGCCACAAAGCACCTGCTGGAGATGGGGCATCGTCGGATAGTTCACTTGCGCGGCAGCTCGCACTCTGCCCCCGCGCTAGACCGCTGGCACGGCTACGTGCAGGCAATGCGCGAAGCAGGTATAGAACCGTGCGAGGAATGGGTCATCGAGATGCCCGGTCCGCTCTCCGACGCGACGCCGCTGGTACAGCTGCTGCGCTCTCCGCAGCGCCCGACCGCTATCTTCGCCTGGAGTGACGACGTGGCTATCCGCGCCATGCAGGTGCTGCGTGAGATGGGATTGCGCATCCCTGAAGAGGTGGCGGTGATCGGCTACGACTCCACAGAGGTCTGCAACCACACGGACCCGCCGCTCACCAGCGTGCGCCAGCCCATCTACGAGATGGCGCGCGAGGGTGTTCGAACGCTCATCCAGCTCATAGAGGGCGAACGCCCCGCGCAGGTGGCGAACGTGTTTGAACCCACGCTGGAGATACGACGTTCGTGCGGAGCTGCTTCGGGTTAAGCAGACCGTGTTTTATTCGATGTGATGCTGAATCGGTTAACGCAAAGACAGGAAGGGGTGACCAGGGATGAACCTGAAGCGAGAGATTAGCCCACCTGTGGCAATTGCAGTCATCGTCGTGGTGGTCGTAGCGCTGATTGTGGGCTACGTGGCGATGACGGGCGGCTTCCGCCGGGGCGACCTGACCCCGCAGCAAGCGGGGGCGGGCAAGCCGATGCTGCCAGGGCAAATCCCCTGGCAAAACACAGGTCCCGTTCAGGCGCCCATCACGCCCCAGGGAGCAACCAGATAACGGCAACACAACCCATCACATACTGAAGGAGGTCGAAACGAAATGTCTCGCAACCGAGCTTTCACGCTCATCGAACTGCTCGTCGTCATCGCGATTATCGCGATTCTGGCGGCGATCCTGTTCCCCGTGTTCTCGCAAGCGCGCGAGTCGGCGCGAGTCTCCTCGTGCCTGTCCAACATGAAGCAGATTGGTCTCGCCATCCGCATGTACTCGCAGGACTACGACGAGCAGCTGCCCATCCGCCGATACTGCCCGCCGGGCGGCTGTATCGCCAGCTGGAAGCACGTGCTCCATCCTTACATCAAGAACTGGGACCTCTTCCGATGCCCCACCAACCCGCTCAGCCGCACCTTCGACGATACTGGCGGCTTGGACTGGAACAACGATGGACGCATCGACGAGGAGTGGTACGTGCCCGGTATCCAGAAGACCTACCGCAGCTACTTCCTGTACCACGCCTTCTTCAAGTCCAGCTCGCCTGTCGGTTCGAGTGACTGGTGGGCAGGTTTGAACTACTCGGAGATTAGCTTCCCCTATCCTGCCAACACACTCATCGTTGGTGAGCACAAGGACGTGTTCGTAGACTACGGTCCGTGGATGGCGTTCTCCCCCAGCAAGGGACCGAACGCCTGGGGAGCAGCCGGCTCCAACTTCGGTGCACGCCACCGGGGCAGCGACAAGGCGGCGAACCTCGTCTACCTAGACGGACACACCAAGTGGACTACCTGGGACGCTGTCTGTACGCATGACAACCCCGACGGCACCAACAAGTGGGGCTATGCCAAGGATGCCAACGGCAGGGTCATCATCGGAGGCATGGACCTGACCTGGCTGGACACCATGTGCAGCACCTACCGCCAGAACGTGGCGGCGGGGCTAGTGGACTAACCGCCTCCCGATGGAGCGGGCAGGGATTTCCCCTGCCCGCTCTTTATTATGTAACCTCAGAAGGCTCTGGACGAGGAGATGTAGATGAACACGCAGCAGCTGATGCACGAGGTTCAAAAACGCGCCTGGCAGTTCTTCTGGAACGAGTCCCATCCTCAAACAGGCTTGACCAAAGACCGCGCCAACAACTTCCGCGAGGACGAATACACGGTTTCCAGTCTCGCCAGCACAGGATATGCGCTCGCCGCCAACGCCGTCGCCGTACAGCGAGGCTGGCTGGAGCGCAAACAGGCGGAGCGGAGAGCCCTACGCACTCTGCGCTTCGTGCTGGACGACATGTTCCACTTTCATGGCTGGCTCTACCACTTCGTGGACTGGCGCGACGGCAAGCGCGTGTGGAACTGCGAGGTCTCCACTATCGACACTGCGCTTTTCCTAGCGGGCGCGCTGCTGGCAGCGGAGCTCTTCCAAGGGGAAGTCGCCCGACTGGTAGACCGCTTTTATCGCCGACTGGACTTCGAGGTGATGCGCACGGACGGGGGCAGCAAGCCCGATGAGATGCGTTTCACGCACGGCTGGCGTCCCGAGGAAGGCTTCCTCAAAAACCGCTGGGACTACTACTGCGAGCACATCATCCTGTACATCCTCGCGCTGGGCGCGCCTCATCAGCAGATGCCTGAGCGGATGTGGAGCGCGTGGGGACGCCCCCAGGTGGACTACCGGGGACGCTATCCGCACCTGCTGGGCGGACCGCTGTTTGTGCATCAGATGTCGCACCACTACATCGACCTGCGTGGGCGGCGCGACCGCCTGGGCTGGGACTACTGGGTCAGCTCGGTCAACGCGACGCTGGCAAACCGCCAGTACTGCATAGACCATCGCGAGCGGTTTAAAACCTTCGACACGCACGTCTGGGGCATTACCGCTTCCGACGGGCCCGACGGCTATCGAGGCTACGCTCCTTTCGGCATCGGCGACCCTAGTGACGGCACTGTGGCTCCTACCGCCCCCATCGGCTCGGTCATTTTCACTCCCAATGAGGCGCTTCGGGCAATGCAGACCATGTACGACCGCTACGGTCAGCGAATCTGGGGACGCTACGGCTTCAGCAACGCCTTTAACGTCGACCGCGACTGGTGGGACCAGGATGTGATTGGGATTGACCTGGGTATGGCGTTGTTGGCGATAGAGAACTACCGCACAGGCAACGTGTGGAGGCTGTTCCTGCGCCGCCCCGAAGTGCAGCGAGGCATGCAACGGGCAGGGTTGCGCGTGACGCGAGAGAGGCCGCCCCGCCCACTGCATATGGCGGTGTAGCAGGGCAGCCTCTGTCTCTCCTGCTGAACTCTCCTCGAAGCAGGAACCACCCCCAAGGAGCGCGTAGTGCCCTAGCAGAAGCGAGGAGACCAGCCAGCAGGAGGTTCCTGAGGATGCCCGCGAGACGACCGCGCCTGAAAGTGTTTCGCGACCCGGCACATCCCTGTAGCGGACGCTACCTCGTGACCGAGCGGGGAACCCCCTTCTTCTACCTGGGCGATACGGCGTGGGAGCTCTTTCATCGTCTCACGCGCGAAGAGGCTGACCTCTATTTGAAAGACCGCGCCGCGAAGGGGTTTACCGTCATTCAGGCGGTTGCCCTGGCGGAGCTGGAAGGATTGGGAGCGCCCAACGCCTACGGACACACGCCGCTTCATCGGAACGACCCCACTCAGCCCAACGAGGACTACTTCCGCCATGTGGACTATGTAGTGAACAGGGCGGAGGAACTGGGGCTGTACATCGGCATGCTACCTACCTGGGGCGACAAAGTGAACAGAAAATGGGGCGCTGGACCCGAGATTTTCACCCCTGACAACGCTCGCGTGTATGGCGAGTTTCTGGGCAAGCGCTACCGAGACAAGCCCATCATCTGGATTCTGGGCGGTGACCGCCCTGTAGAGAACGAAACCCATCTGGCGGTCTGGCGGGCGATGGCGGAGGGGCTGCGCCGAGGAGACGGGGGCACACACCTCATCACCTACCACCCGATGGGCGGACAGTCCAGCTCGCAGTATCTGCATGGAGAAGAGTGGCTGGACTTCAATATGCTGCAGTCGGGGCATCACGCCAAGCCCATCCCCAACTACGAGATGATTGAGCGCGACTACCGCCTGCAGCCCGTGAAGCCCTGCATGGACGGGGAGCCGAACTACGAGAACCACCCCATCAATTGGCACCCCAAAAACGGCTGGTTCAACAACCACGACGTAAGACGGGCGGCGTACTGGGCGCTGCTCGCTGGGGCACACGGGCATACCTACGGCTGCCATGACATCTGGCAGATGTACGAGCCGGGCAAGAGGGAACCCATCGCCTATGCGCGCACCTCGTGGAAAGAGGCGTTGCACCTGCCCGGGGCGTCGCAGATGCGCTATCTGAAGGCGCTGATACTGTCGCGACCGCCCCTGTTGCGCGTGCCCGACCAGTCGCTTATCGCTGACAACCCTGGCGAAGGAGCCGAACACGTTCGCGCCGCACGCGGGGCAGATGGCAGCTATGCTTTCCTGTACCTGCCTGTGCCTCGAGCTATTAGGGTCAACCTAGAGGTGCTGAGCGGTGCAAAGGTGCGCGTGTGGTGGTTCAATCCGCGTCAGGGACAGGCGCATCTAGTCGGCGAGTTTGTCCGACGCGGCGAACGCGAGTTCGCTCCCCCCAGCGACAAGTCGCCAGAAGACTGGGTGCTGGTAATAGACCAGGTGGGCAAGCGGTTCCGCAAGCCAGGTGCTTAAGACTGATACCGCGCCGTTCACTGGCTTGTGACCACTGACAGGCGTATGTTAGAATCGAACGCGCCGCGTAGCGGGAGAACATGAGAGAGGAGGTTGTGCGCGATGCCTGTTCTCTTTGGCAAGAACCTCAGCATGAGCGAGCTGCTCCAGCGGGTTGGCGACATCTCGCAAGTCGCCCGCGTCAAGCCGATACGTCTGGTGGAGGGAGTAGAGGACGGGGTGATGGGCTTCGACTTCATGACTGGCAGTGGCCTGACGTTCAGCGTGCTAGCAAGCCGAGGCATGGACATCTCTGCTGCCCACTACAAGGGCAAACCGCTCGCGTGGCGCTCCGCCACAGGCGACGCCCACCCCTACACCTACGAGCCAGAGCGTTTCGGCTGGCTGCGGGGCTTCTACGGCGGTCTGGTGACCACCTGCGGTTACACGACGATGGGCTTCCCTAGCGAAGACGATGGACAACAGCTGGGCTTACACGGACGCGCCTCGTATACACCTGCCTATCAGCTCGCTTGGGGCGGCGAGTGGCGCGGAGAGGAGTACGTGTTGTTTGCGCAGGGGAGTCTGCGCGAGGCGATTGTGTTCGGCGAGAATCTGCAACTGACCCGCCGCATCGAAACGCAATTGGGCGCGACGTGGCTGCGTATCCACGATGTGGTGAAGAACCTCGGCTACAAGCGCACTCCGCACATGATTCTGTATCACATCAACCTAGGCTGGCCCGTCGTAGACGAGGGCGCAGAGGTGATTCTGCCCAGCAGGGAGGTCACACCGCGCACCGAGATCGCCGCCAAGGACATCGCGATATGGAACCGCCTCATCGCGCCGACGCCCGCATTCTACGAGCAGGTCTACTTCCATCAGATGGGAGCCAAGCCAGACGGCACGGTTGTGTGCGGCATCGTCAACCGCGCTTGCGAGGGCGGTTTCGGGGTGTATGTGCGCTACAACCGCAACCAGCTGCCCTACTTCACGCAGTGGAAAATGATGGGGCAAGGTGAATACGTGGTCGGTCTGGAACCGGGCAACGCCCTGGTGCAGGGACGTGTGGAGGAGCGCGCTGCAGGGCGACTGCAACACCTGGACCCGGGCGAGGAACGTGCCTACACTCTGGAAATCGGCGTGCTCGAGGGAAGCGAAGCCATCGCGCAGTTCGAGCAGGAGGTGCAGGGGTGCTCGGCGTAGGGGCGGAGACAGGCATACCGAAACCTAAAATTCCCAGACGAGAGAGGGCACTCCTTGCCTTGCGGTGATTTCGGGCGCCTGAGGTCATCCTCAGTGATTCTAGCCATCCTGAGCGAAGGGGGTTCGCCCTGCCGTTTTCTGAGATGCTGCGCTAACGCCCAGCAGGACAAACGGCGTCATCCTGACCAATTTGTCACCTCATGAGGCGAGCAACGCGCCACATCGCTAGCAGGGCAGCTGCCATCACTGCCCACACCAACCCGACGGAGAGCCCTGGATGCTGCGGCGCGAGGCGGTCGCCCACGAACGCCATGCTCGCTCCCATCGCAATGCCCAGACCAATGAACGACTCATGGAAGCCGCCATGCGTGCCTTTCTCCGCGCTACCTGCCATTGAGTAGAACAGCGAGGACTGGTAAAGCAAGCCGATGCTCAGCCCGAACAGCACCTGTGACAGCAGGTGCACCGCCAGCGACGGCGCCAGCATCAT
>JANWXG010000133.1 GCA_025057335.1 bacterium
GATGGCGTCTACACAGCCCAGCCGATGCATGACCAGTGCCATTTTGCGGAGGGTAATCGGTTTGCGCGTGCCCACAAACAGCAGATGGTTGTCGCGCGTCAGCCCGACCGCCAGTCGCCACGCCGGGCGAAACAGGCTTCCATCCCGAAAGCCCTCCGCGCGAGGATGGAGGCTCACCTTACCTGCTGTGACCAGACGCGGTCCTGAACGGAGAACGAAGTCATACGCGCTCCAGTCCTCGCGACGGTGGCGCTTAACATCCACGAACTCCACATGGTTGTCCGGCGTGATACACAGCGCCGTGCCGATGCCGCCAAAGTGCACCATCTTGCCCTCGATCACGATGTCCCCGACGGGCAGATAGTTGCGCGTGCCGAAGAAGGTGCCCGTGACCGCCGCCGTCGGGCGCGCGCGAGCCACCATGCTCTCCAGCGGTTCTGTGCGCCCGCGACGCTGCTTCGCGAGCATCCCCGTCACCTTCACCTCCTCGTCGTTCATGTTCACGCGAACAATCTTCACGGGGACGTCGAGCACGGTAGTTGCAATCAGTTGCACACTGTTGCCAAACGCCCATGCCGTCTGGCTACTCCACCAGAAGAAGAGCACCGCGATGTACGCCTTCCACATCCTCTCTCCCCTCGCTTCGCCGAGACTGCCGTACGGTTTATTCCACAGGTTACGTCTGCTAAGACGAAGTTTTACCAGACCGATAGCGCTTCGTTCTTAGCGCAACTGAGATCGACGAACAATCTCGCCTTCACGCCCAGTAGGGACGCTCCGCTGATGCTCAGAATGACCCGCACTGGTCGCGACGGAGCGCGACCCTCCAGAGGTTGCCTGGAGGGATGCGCTCTGTCGCATCCGCAAGCGTGCGGAGGGACGTGCCCCCCAGAGACTGCTTGGAGGGATGCGCTCTGTCGCATCCCCAGGCGCACCACTGGAGGGCAAGGCTCCCGCCGAGCCATCGGGTTGTCATGCTGAGCGAAGCGAAGCATCTCGTTTTTCTGTCATGCTTGGCGACAGCGAAGCATCTGAGATTCTTCGCTTGCGCTCAGAATGACAACTGAAGAGCGAGGCTCCCGCCGAGCCGTCGGTCTTCAACGGTCGCGACGGAGCGCGACCCTCCAGAGATTGTCATGCTGAGCGCAAGCGAAGCATCTGAGATTCTTCGCTCCGCTCAGAATGACAACTGAAGGGCAAGCTCCCGCCAAGCTGTTTCCCACCCTGTCATGCTGAGCGAAGCGAAGCATCTCTCTCCTTGTCATGCTGAACAGAGTAAAACATCTGCGAGGTTCTTCGCCGCGCTCAGAATGACAGGACGGTCCGTCACCAGAGCGCGCACGAAGAAGTCTCCCGCTCGTCGTGAAGCACGTGAGTGCTTCCCCTTGCCAAACAACTATACACTTCACAACGATACCACCCTTCTATCCTGCTGAGCAGGAAACCCCTCTGCAGGCAGTTCTCTGCCCAATAAAACAGACTACTCCCGCTTTGTTAAGGTCACGTTTGATATACCTTACACGCCTTCCCATTACGGAGATGACGGGCGATAATGGGAAGGGAAACTGTCCATGCTGCAGACACTCCTGCCCCTTTTGTGGTAACCTATATCTATGACTTCTCAAGTCAACGGGGGGTATCTATTCGGATGGAAGAGGTTCGTGAACAGCTGGTGCGTCAGGCGCAAGCCGCGCGTCAGGCGGCGATGACACTGGCGAACGTCAGCACAGCAGTCAAGAACGGCGCCCTGCTGGCGATGGCGGAGGGGCTGCTAGCGGACGGCGCGTACATCCTGCAGGCGAACGCCGAAGACATCCAGCAGGCGCGCGAGCGCGGTCTCCCAGAGGCGATGGTCGAGCGGTTGACGCTCAACGAGAAACGCCTCGCGGCGATGGCGGAGGGCATTCGGCAAGTGGCTGCCCTGCCCGACCCTGTAGGCGAGGTGGTAGAGGGCTGGAAGCGCCCCAACGGGCTGGAGATTCTGAAGGTGCGCGTGCCGTTAGGAGTGGTGGCTATCATCTACGAGTCGCGCCCCAACGTCACTGCCGACGCGGCGGCGTTGTGCCTCAAGTCGGGCAACGCGGTCATCTTGCGCGGCGGCTCCGAGGCGTTCCGTTCGAACCAGGCGATAACCGCTAGCCTCGTGCGAGCCGTCGAGAGCGCGGGGTTGCCTGCCGCCTGCGTGCAGATGGTGCAGACCACTGACCGCGAGGCAGCGACCCAGCTCATGCGACTGAACGGACTGGTGGACTGCATTGTGCCGCGTGGTGGCGCAGGGCTCATCCAGACCGTGATGCAGACCGCTACGGTACCCGTGATTGAAACGGGCGTCGGCAACTGCCATACCTACGTGCACGAGGACGCTGACCTGCAGATGGCCTCGGAAGTGGCGTTCAACGCGAAGGTGCAGCGCCCCTCGGTGTGCAACGCGATGGAGACGTTGCTGGTGCACTCAGCGGTGGCGGGAGAGTTTCTGCCTGCGTTCGCCGAACGACTGCGGGCGGCGGGCGTGGAGATTCGTGGCTGCGAGCGCACGCGCCAGCTCGTGCCTTGGGCGGTTCCTGCGACAGAAGACGACTGGTATACGGAGTATCTCGCCCTGATTCTGGCGGTGAAGGTAGTGGACAGCCTCGACGAAGCCATCGCGCATATCAACCATTACGGCAGCCGCCACTCGGAGGCGATTATCACGCGCAGTCTGGACGCCGCGCGACGGTTTACGCGCGAGGTAGACGCCGCCTGTGTCTACGTCAACGCCTCTACTCGCTTTACCGATGGCTTCGAGTTCGGCTTTGGCGCGGAGGTGGGCATCAGCACGCAGAAGCTGCACGCGCGCGGACCCATGGGCTTGCGCGAGCTGACCACGACCAAGTATGTGGTCTACGGCAACGGACAGGTGCGAACGTAGCCATGCGTGTCGGCATCTTCGGGGGCACCTTCGACCCCATCCACTATGCCCACCTGTTCGTCGCGGAGGAAGCACGCCAGCGCTTCGAGCTGGAGCAGGTGGTGTTTATCCCCTGCGGCACGCCGCCGCACAAGAAGAGCTACGCCGTCTCGCCAGCGGAGCACCGCTTCGCCATGACGCTGCTCGCCACCGCCAGCAACCCCTTCTTTCGCGCCTCACGCATCGAAATCGAGCGGGGCGGAGTCTCCTACACGGTGGACACCCTGGAGCAATGGAGCCAGCTCTACCCGCACCACGAGCTGTTCCTGCTCCTTGGCGCGGACTCGCTAGCTTACATCACCTCGTGGAAGCAGCCCGAACGCATCTGCCAGCTGGCGCACGTGGTGGCGGCGTCGCGCCCCGGATTTGACCTTTCCAGTCTACGCCTGCCCGAGACGATGTGCCGTCGCGTGTACGTGATGGAGATGCCCTTGCTAGACATCTCCGCCACCGACATCCGCAACCGCGTGCGCCGTGGAGTCTCCATCCGCTACCTCACCCCCGACCCCGTGGTACAGTACATCCTGAAGCACCAGCTGTATCGCAACGAACCGCTGGAGGAACCGAATGCGTTCTGAGCCTGTCTGGTGGAGCCGAATGCTGTGGGGATTGTTCTCGCTGGCGGTGGTGCTGGCAGCGGGGATTGCAGGGGCGTTACTGGGATACAATCAGCACGCGCCGAAACCCGTCACGGTGCAGGAGCTGGTCTCCCCCGCTTTTGACGGGATGTCTCGCCTGCGCATCCTCGCACTGGGCATGGACCAGGTCTCAGGCAACACCGATACCATCATCGTGGCGACAGTGGATTTTCAGAACCGGGCGGTGTATGCGCTCTCCATCCCGCGTGATACTCGCGCAGACATTCCGGGACATCACACTTTTAAAGTGAACGCTGCCTACGCCTGGGGCGGGCTGGAGACAGCACGGCAGACAGTGGAGAACCTGCTGGGCACGCGCATCGACCGCGTCGTGCTGGTGCGACTGGAGGGCTTGAAGCGGATTGTGGACCTGCTAGGAGGCGTGGAGATCGATATCGAGAAGGATATGCACTACGTCGACCGCAAGCAGAGGCTGTACATCCATCTCAAAAAAGGCTACCGCCTGCTGGATGGCGAAAAGGCATTACACTACGTGCGCTTCCGGCACGACCCGCAGGGCGACCTGGGGCGAATCGGGCGCCAGCACAAGTTCCTGAAGGCGCTAGCGAGAAGGATGTTCCAGTGGCAGGAGGTTGACAAGCTGCCCGAGCTGACCCGACAGGTGATGCAACAGCTGGAGACCGACCTGAGCACACGCGAGGTGCTCCACCTAGCGCGTTTCGGCAAAGACCTGCCGCCCGAGCGCATCGTGATGGGAGTACTGCCAGGACAGCCAGCGAACATCGATGGCATTAGCTACTACCTGCCCGACGAGGCGCGGGTCGCCTCAGCGCTGGACGAACTGGAGCGCAACGCGCTCGCGCAGACCACTGAGGAAGGGGGGAATCAGACGCCTTGACCGCTGAAGAGAAGGTAGACCTCATTGTGCGCGCCGCGGAAGAGGTGAAAGCAGAGGATATCTCGCAAATCGACCTGCGGGGCAAGACCATCCTGGCAGACTACTTCCTGCTGATGAACGGACGCTCTAGCATCCAGGTGCGCGCTATCGTGGATAAGATTATCGAGTGGATGGAACAGGCGGGACAGCGCGAGGTGCGCCTGGAAGGCTATGTGCGTGGTGAGTGGGTACTGCTGGACTACGGCGACGTGGTGGTGCATGTTATGCAGCCAGAGGTGCGGGAGTTCTACGGGCTGGAGGAGTTTTGGCGCAACGCGCCGTTGCTCGACAGGCGGGGGTGAGGGGCAATGCCTGACGTCAGGAACGAGGAAGAGCTCCGTCGTGAGCAGGTAGAGCGTCTGCTGCGCGAAGCGTATGTATACCAGATGCGCAACGAGCTGCTCCATGCGGAAGAGCGTTGCCGCCAGGTGCTGGAGCTGGACGCGCACAACGCGGAGGCGCTGGAGCTGCTCGGCGACATTCAGGAGCGCACGGGACGACTGGAAGAGGCGATACAGTCTTTCCGCCAGGCGCGCGACCTCTCCCCAGTAGAGTCTCCGCGATATGCCTCCGCGGAGCGCAAGTATGCCGCTGCCCTGCTCAAACAAAGGGGCATCTCTGCCGCCGACCTGCCCGAGGAGCCTGCAAGCCCCCTGCTGGCTATCGCCGCCTCGATTGTCTTCCCGGGTCTCGCGCAGTGGCTGATGAACGACCGGGTAAAGGGCGGCGTGCTAATGGGTATCGCCCTCGTACTGCTATTGCTGATAGCCTTCTCTCCCTGGGGGGTGCGCAACATCGAGGAGGGAGGTGGCGCCTTCCTGTTTCTTGCTTCGATAGCTGCCTCAGTGTATGTGGTGAGCCTTATCGACGCCTACCAGACCGCTCGGCGAGGTGGTCCCCGCCGCAAGCCCAAGTCGGGCTGGGAGGTGTGACCGCGATTCTGGAGGGCGAGGCTCCTCGCCGAACCGTTCCTCATGCGCTGCAGGCGAAGCATCCCATCCCTGTCATGCTGAGCAGGGGCGAAGCATCTCAGATTCTTCGCTCCGCTCAGAATGACAACATTGGAGGGCGAGGCTCCTGCCGAGCCATCCCTCTGTCCCGCTGAGCAGGGGCGAAGCATCTTTCGTTTTGTCATGCTGAGCGCCAGCGAAGCATCTGAGATTCTTCGCTTCGCTCAGAATGACACTTGATGTCATGCTGAGCCGCAGGCGAAGGGGGGTCAGAGTTCTTCGCTCCGCTCAGAATAAGAGAAGACGCACTGACGTGCGCTAATACCAACACGGCGCCTGACGAACTGTTTGGCTCGTAGTGAAGCACGTGAGTGCTTCTCCTTGATAAACAACATAGACTTCAGAATGACAAAAGGCGCTCCCTATGACGACGTGTCTGAAAGGCGAGGCTTCTTCCTGTCCTGCTGAGCAGTGGCGAAGCATCTGAGATTCTTCGCTTCGCTCAGAATGACAGGAATCATCTAGTCGCCGCAGAACCCCACAACCCCACCTCCTCGTGAACGGCGCGGAAATCGGCTCACCGAGAGGTTCGCCCTCCAGCATCCTGGACGGTAGGGCAACGCTCTGCCCAGACTGTCAGATTTCCAGGGGCACAATGGAGCGCAACCCTACTGAGCGGTTCTCCCCACTGAAGAGACGTGCTCCGTCGCATCCACAAGGTTACCGTTTGGAGGGACGCGCTTCATTGCGTCCACACACAGGGGCACGACAGAGCGTGACCCTCCAGAACCCGTCTGCCCAGATTGGAGGGACGCGCTCCGTCGCGTCCACTTCAGAGAAGCCACACAGAGCGTGCCCCCTCACTTCCCTCAGTTCTCTGGAGGGCGAGGCTCCTGCCGAGCCGTCAGCCCCCCGTCGTCGCTCTGTAAGCGGGGGCAAAGCATTTCCCTTCCCGTATGCGGGGAAGGCAGGGGTAGGGGGCGGCTCACCAGGAGGTTCGCCCTCCAGACCGTATTCGCGGACACGACACACGAAGGGGATGCGCTTCAGCGCACCCCCACAGATGTTGAGCAGAACGCCTGCCCCCTATCTCGGCATCTGGCTGATGACCCAGTCGCGGTCGCGCTGGTTTTTGCAGAAGTAGCGCAGTGTGGAGTTCCACGCCGACTTCAGGTCTTCGGGATACATGTCGTCCGCGTGGAACCAACGCGCATGTCCATCCACGAACACGTACACCGAGCCGCCATTGTGGCGGTCGCGCGCCTCCCAGTTCTGCACCCTGCCGTTCACGCCGTAGCGGTTCTTGTAGTAGAGCCACCGGCGGTTGCTCTCATGCTCACGCCCCAGGGTTATTCGTGCCAAGAAACTGAGTGATAGTGACAACAGAAGGAGAAATCCCCGTAATCTTGTGGGCATCTTTGCAAATCCAGCGCTCGTGATCATGGCTCTCTACGAGAGGTCCAGCCGTTCCCGCGACCTGTAAGCTGGCTTGAATGGGGCGTCCCGTCAGTATCATCCCGGGACGCCCCAGAGAGCGATTTTCCCTCTCTTCACCTTCCTGAAAACCGCAGCATGGTGTTGCGCAATGACCTTCTGCAACTTCTCTCCCGCAGGGGGCTAAAACCTCGTACGATTACGGATTGCCCAGTGGAGCAAAGCGGTCTATACTGGGGTGTATGCTGTGATAGATAGAAAGGGGGCTACTACATGAAGGTTCGGCACTGGGTTGCTGTATTCGTCGGCGTGTTGCTGGTGGTCAGCACAGTGCACGCCCAGCTGGTGTGGTACGACTCTGGCGGCTTCGAGCGTCCCAACTTCCGTCCGGGCGTTCTCAACACACAAGACGGCTGGGTAGCCCTCGGCGGAGGAATCTCTGGC
>JANWXG010000134.1 GCA_025057335.1 bacterium
CGTCTGCTGCGCGGGTTTCTCCACCCCCCGCTCTATCGTCTGCGTTTAGAGCGCCTTCTCCTCCCGCAACTCCGCAATCGCCTCGGTGTTGCGTTGCGTGGCTTCACGCAACTCCGCAATTGCCTCGGTGTTGCGCTGCGTGGCTTCGCGCAAATCGGCAATCTCGCGCGAATGCTGCTGTTGCACCAGAACCAGTTGCTCTAGTGCCTTTTCAATGCGCGTGAGGCGCGCATCCACCTCCGCCCGCATAGCAGCGATGGACTGGTCTACCTGTTGCTGCCAGCCCTCAGTCACCGACTGCTGAATCTGCGCTAGCGCGCTGCCCAGCACCTCAGCGATACTCTCCGCCACCGCGGGCTCCATCTTGTCCTTCAGCCTCTCATAGATAGCCAGCGTGTCAATCATCGCCATGTTGCCTCACGATGCAGCTACTCTACCAGCATTATACCACGATACTTCTCTTCTCTGCTCAGCGCAGCTTCTTACCTGTCGCCACCTCATACGCGGCAAGCACGTTCTCCACAGGCGTGTTGGGCTGAATGCAATGCGACGGCGCGAAGATGTAGCCGCCCCCCTTCCCGATGACCTCCACACGATGCCTCGCCTCAGCGATGCAGTCCTCTACTGTGCCGAAGGGCAGAGTCTTCTGAGTGCTGATGAGTCCACAGAGGGTGAGTCTATCCCCGACCTCCCGTTTTATCTCCTCTGGGTCCATGCCGGCAGGTTCTGGCTGCATCGCGTCCAGGATGTCCAGTCCCATCTCCACCAGACGAGGCTGCAGTTTGCGCGTGCTGCCGCAGCTGTGCATCATCACTTTGCAGCCATACTGATGTCCTAGGTCGAAGAACTTCTGCAGACGAGGGCGGAAGAAGCGGTCGAACACTTCGGGCGACACCATCGGCCCCATCTGGTTGCCCAGGTCCTCGCCGAGGCAGAGCACATCGATAAGACCATCTGCCTCCTCCAGCGCCCGTTTCACGAACTCGTAGTAGAACTCCACCCGGCGGTCAATAATCGCTACACCGACCTCGTCCTCCGTGAGGATATCTATCAGCACCTGCTCCATTCCTCTGCCCCGGCTGACACCGTTAATGATATCCGGAATGCCCGCATGACCGAAGCATACCACGTAGTCGCTGACAGCCCGGCACGCCTCCTCCAACTGCGAGAAGTCGTAATCGTCCACTGACGGCCACGGATACTCCTCCACCTCCTTCAACGTGCGCATATTCGCAAACGGCATCTCGTAGGCTTCTAGGTACTCACCAAAGCCATAGGACTGTCGGATGTAGCCCACTCCCCACTCATCGTAGTACACCACTGGGCTGCCAGGTTCGGGCTGGCGCAGGGGTTTCTTACGGGGAACGCCCACGGTGCGGAAGTCCACCTCCAGCACCTCGAGAAGGTTCTGCCCAGGAAACCGCTCCTGCAGTTTCGCCTCGAACTCGGGAGTCGTGTAAAACTGGATAGGCGGTCGGTCAGGCTGCTTGTGCGCAACACAGGTAGCGAAGCGCTCCTTCGGGCTCATCCAAGACATTGTTTCCCCTCCCTCTGGCATGTGAGTAGCGAACAGATTGTAAGTGAGCAAGCACTCCCTCGCCAACATTTACCAAACAACGGGACAACTCCTTTGCCCTTCCCGAAGGTTGACGCGCGTGGGGGGAGGTGGTACACTATAGACGAGAGCACCCACCACAGGGAAGGGGGCTGAGTGTGAGGATGTTGCGGTTTCCTGCAAGACGATGGCTGGCAGTGCTGCTTTTCGCGACAGGGACGGTGATGGTATTCGCCCAGAAGCCAGCCGAAGTGCCTCCTGTGATTGTCATGCGTATGGAGGGAGTCATCGCTCCGCCCAACGCCGAGTACTTCTCCCGCACTCTACGCATCGCCAGGGAACGCGGCGCGCAGCTGCTCGTCGTGGAGCTGGACACACCGGGCGGATTGATGAACTCCATGGAGCAGATTGTCAAGGAGATGTTGTCCAGCGAGGTTCCTGTAGCGGTGTATGTGTCTCCAGCGGGAGCAAAGGCAGGTTCAGCGGGCGTGTTCATCACCGTAGCGGCGCACATCGCGGCAATGGCGCCAGGCACCAGCATCGGCGCAGCGCACCCTGTTCCCGCTGGTGGGGAAGAGATGTCACGCACCATGGAGAAGAAAGTGGTTAACTACGCAGCGTCGTACATCCGTTCCATCGCGGAACAGCGTGGACGCAACGCCGACTGGGCGGAGAAGGCGGTGCGGGAGAGCGCTGCCATCAGCGAGAAGCAGGCGCTGGAAAAGCGCGTGGTGGATATGGTCGTGCCCAACTTGAACGCCCTGTTACAGCAGATCGATGGGCGTACGGTCAAGTTACCTCAGCGCACAGTGACCCTGCGCACGCGCGAGGCGCCCATCCAGCGCTCCGAGATGGTGTTGCGCGAGAAGCTGCTGCAAGTTCTGGTAAACCCCAACGTGCTGGCGATACTGGGCATTCTCGCGCTATATGGATTAATTGCGGAGATTCAGAACCCGGGCGCCATCTTTCCGGGCGTCATCGGCGCTATCTCGCTGTTGTTGATGCTGTATGGCTTCTCCGTGTTGCCCGTGTCGTGGGCGGGGATTGCTCTGCTGATTCTCGCGGTCATCCTGTTCGTGGCGGATGCCTTCGCCCCCTCTCACGGAGTGCTGACTCTGGGTGGAGCTATCTCCATGCTGCTAGGGCTATTGCTGCTGTTCGAGTCGCCTGACCCGGCGCTGCGGGTCTCGTGGGTGGTGGCATTGACGCTCACGGGGCTAACCTCGCTCTTCTTCGCATTCATTGTAGCGGCGGGTGTGCGCGCGCAACGGGCTCGTCGCGTCACGGGCATGGAGGCGATGGCGGGCGCCGTCGCTGTAGCGCGTACGGACATCGCGCCGCGCGGCAAGATTTTCTACGATGGCGCCTACTGGAATGCTGTGACCGCAGGAGAATCCATCAAAGCGGGCGAACGTGTGGTGATTGAGCGAATGGATGGCTTAACCGCTGTGGTGCGCAAGGAGGAGGGAAGTGGATGAGCACGATTGAGCAAATGCTGGCAAGTGAGTCGGGGGCGTTTCTAGTTGCGCTGGTTATTTTCATTATTCTGGTGCTGCGTGCCACGCTGCGGGTGCTGCCAGAGTGGGAGCGGGCGGTAGTACTGCGCCTGGGACGCCTGCTGGCGGTGAAGGGACCAGGGATTATTTTCCTGCTACCCTACATCGACCGCCCCATTCGGGTAGACACGCGCCTCGTGACGATGGACGTACCCCGCCAAGAGGTGATGACGCGCGACAACGTGCCTGTCACGGTGGATGCGATTGTGCTGTTCCGCGTGATAGACCCTGCAGCGGCGGTGACCCGCATCGAGAACTTCATCCGTACGACCTCGCTCATTTCGCAGACCACGCTGCGTAGCACGCTGGGGCAGGCGGAGCTAGACGACCTGCTGTCGCATCGCGACAAGATTAACCAGCAGCTGCAGAGCATCATCGACGAGCAGACCGAGCCTTACGGCGTAAAGGTAGTGGCGGTAGAGGTGCGCGATGTCGTGTTGCCCGACAGTATGAAGCGAGCGATGGCGCGTCAGGCGGAGAGCGAGCGCGAACGACGTGCGAAGATCATCAATGCCGAGGGCGAATATCAGGCGGCAGAGCGTTTGGTGCAGGCGGCGCAGATGATGTCCTCGCAGCCCGCCGCGTTGCAGTTGCGCTACCTGCAGACCATTAGCGAGATGAGCGCGCAGAGCACCAGCACGACCATCATTCCCGTGCCTGTAGACCTGCTGATGCCGTTCCTGCGTCCTCCTGCGGCGGCGCCTGCCTCTCCCACGCCGACAACGCCCTCGCCAGCACCAACTACCCCGCCGCCAGCTCCGCAGCCTGCGGGAGGAGAGTAGCGGCTCAATGGCTGCGACCCTGCCACAGGGGGTGTACACGGCTCTGGTGACGCCCCTTTCCGACGGGGGAGAAGTGGACTATTCCGCTTTCTCCCCCCTGATAGAGTGGCAGCGTCAGCACGGCGTCGTGGGAGTAGTTGTCTGCGGCACGACGGGAGAAGCTCCCTCGCTCAGCGTAGAGGAGCGCGAGCGGGTTATCGCCACAGTTCGTGAGAGGGCGCCTGACTTGCGAGTGGTCGCAGGCACAGGCTGCTCCAACCTGCCCGAGACGATACGGCTGAGCCGCTTCGCACAGCAGCAGGGATGCGACGCCGTGCTGGTCATCCCGCCTTTCTACTACAAGGACGTGTCTGAGGAGGGGCTGCTCGCTTACTATTGGCGCCTGCTGGACGCTGTGCAAGTGCCCGTTCTGCTGTACCACTATCCGCAGCTGGCGGGAGTGGACATCACGCCCGCCCTGGTGGAGCGGTTGCTGGACTACCCGCATCTGATTGGTTTGAAAGACAGCTCAGGCGACTGGGAGACGCTGCTCGCCTTCCTACTGCGCTTTCCTCGCCTGCAGGTCTTCGTTGGCACAGAAAACCTCATCGCTGATGCGGTAGCGTCGGGTGCAGCGGGATGTATCTCTGGTCTGGCGAACGCCCTGCCAGAGTGGATTGTGCGCGTCACTACCGCTGCACTCCGCCGGGAGGACGCCTCCGCGCAGAACGAGCATCTAAAGGCTATCGTAGAGGCGGTGGACGCCGTGCCGTTTGTTCCCGCCGTCAAGCAGATATGCGCTTGGAGGGGCTTGCCTAGCATGACGCTGCGACCGCCCTTGTGTTCCCTCTCCCCGCAGCAGGCGGACGCCCTGCACCGTACGCTAGGGTCACTGGAAGTGTTGTAGCGGATGCGCATTGGCATCAACGTCCATCTGCTGTCCACGACGCACACAGGCATTCAACACTACATCCGCGCTCTCGTCCCAGAGTTGGTGGCGCAAGCCTCTGCTCATGAGGTGGTGTTATACGGCGAACCATCTCAGCTACCCCTGCCCGCTCAGCAAGGAGTGCGATGGGTTCCTGCCTCGCGCCCGCTCCGTTCTGCCATTCGGCGAGTACTGTGGGAGCAGACCATTCTTCCCCGTCTGCTGCGCCGAGGCAGGGTGGATGTGCTCTTTTCGCCTGCTTTCGTGTTACCGAGATGGTGGAAGGGAGTAGGCGTCGTCACTGTGCATGACCTGAACTTCGAAGTCTCGCCGCAGACCATCCATCCCTTCCGCCGAGCCTACCTGCGGCGCATGACCCGATGGAGCGTCCAGCGAGCGAAACGGGTCATCGCGATATCGGGGGCTACTGCTTCCGACATCCTGCGTCTGTACGGGATGCCTTCGGAGAAGGTCGTGGTCATTCCCTATGGTCTGGACGCCATGTTCAACCCGCATCACGCGCGTGCGCTGGAGCCAGCAGTGCGTCAGCGCTACGCCCTGCCTGCGCGCTTCCTGCTATTCGTGGGCACGCTGGAACCGCGCAAGAACTTACCCCGGCTGCTCGAGGCGTTTGCGCTGGCGCAGCAGCAGGCGGAGCTGCCTCCGCTCGTGCTGGCTGGCGCGCCGGGCTGGCAACATCAGAAGATACGCGCGCTGGCACAACGGCTGAACATAGAAGAGCGCGTTGTCTTCGCGGGCTACATCCCGCGCGAGCATCTTCCTGGCGTTTATGCTGCCGCGACCGCCCTGCTCTACCCTTCGCTTTACGAGGGGTTTGGGCTCCCTCCTCTGGAGGCGATGGGCTGTGGCACTCCCGTGCTCGCCTCTAACACCTCTGCCCTGCCCGAAGTAGTGGGGGACGGAGGGCTTCTGGTGAACCCTCTCCATGTGTCCGAGATAGCGGAAGGCATTCTGCGCCTCGCGCTGGAGGAGGAGCTGCGTCAGCAGCTGGCGGAACGAGGCATAGCGCGAGCGAGGAGGTTCCGCTGGGATGAGGCGGCGCGTCGCACACTGGAAGCCATCGCGGCGCAGTCATGACCCTATCGGGAGATACAAAGGCGCGTCGCCTCCCCTGTAAAGGGTATAATGGAGGCAGGACGGAGGTTAGGGCGCGATGCTCGGCAGGTTCTGGAGACAGGTGCGTATCATCCTGGAGATGATTAAGTTCGAGCATACGGTGTTCGCGCTGCCGTTTGCCCTGCTGTCGGCGCTGATTGCGGCGCGAGGGATACCCGAATGGCGCACACTGGGCTGGATTCTGGTGGCGATGGTGGGGGCGCGCAGCGCGGCGATGGCGTTCAACCGCATCGCTGACCTGCATTACGACGCGCTCAACCCCCGCACCGCCAACCGCGCCTTGCCGCGCGGGCTGTTGACGGTAGGGCAGGTCGCTCTGTTCACTGCGGTCTCGGCGGCGATTTTCGTCTTCGCGGCGTGGCAGTTGAACCCGCTCTGCTTCGCCCTGTCGCCCGTCGCTCTCCTGTGGATTCTGGCTTATTCCTATACCAAGCGGTTCACTGCGCTAAGCCACCTGTGGCTGGGGTTGAGCCTGGGCATTGCGCCTGTCGGCGCATGGCTGGCGGTGCGAGGGCAGTTTGACCTCGTGCCGATTTTGCTCTCGCTGGCGGTAGCTTTGTGGACGGCAGGGTTTGACATCATCTACAGCCTGCAGGACGTGCAGTTTGACCGCCAGGTCGGTTTGCGCTCGCTGCCCCAGACACTGGGCGAAAGTGCCGCGCTCTGGCTGTCCCGGCTGATGCACGTGGGGATGGTGGCGCTACTCATCGCGGTGGGACGGATAGCCAACCTGCATTGGGGCTACTATGCGGGGGTCGCCGTTGCCGCCGCGCTGATTGCCTATGAGCAAAGCCTAGTCAAGCCGAACGACCTTAGCAAGATGAACCTCGCTTTCTTCACGCTCAACGGCTGGGTGAGCGTGCTGCTTTTCATGTTCACTCTGGCAGACTGGTGGGTGTTCTGGAGGTAAGCGGTTGGTCATCGGATGTGTGCCCTATCTGAACGCGAAGCCGCTGGTGGAGTGGTTCCACACGCCAGAGGGCGAAGCGAGCGGTATCACGGTGAGATACGACGTGCCGTCGCGTCTGGCACAGATGGTGGAGACGGGTGAGGTCGCCTGCGCTCTGGTTTCGTCGGTTGAGCTGTTCCGCCACGCTGACTGGGTGGCGGTACCACGAGTAGCTATCGCCAGCGCGGGCAAGGTGCTCAGTGTGCGGCTCTTCTCTAAGGTGCCACTGCATCAGGTGCGCTCGGTGGCGCTGGATACCAGCTCGCTCACCTCGTCGGCGCTAGTGCGCATCCTGTTTGCGCGCCGGTGGAATGGCGCGCCCGAATACCTACCCGCTCAACCAGACCTGCAGACGATGTTGCAGCGCGCCGACGCCGCTCTGCTCATTGGCGACAGGGGGATGTTCGCCCCTAA
>JANWXG010000135.1 GCA_025057335.1 bacterium
GGGATTGAAACTGTTGTTGTTGTTGAGTTGTTTTTGATTGAAGAGGTTACGAGCCTACCTATGAGGGATTGAAACTCTGGTATGGTGCTGTGGACTGGAGCCGTTGCCAGTAGGTTACGAGCCTACCTATGAGGGATTGAAATCGATTCGCTATCGACCTCTACCGAGACGCGAAGCCAGTTACGAGCCTACCTATGAGGAATTGAAACGGTTGGAGGGTCACGACGGAGCGTGACCCTCCAAAATACTTCGAGGCAGTTGTCGCTGTATGGACAGCCTGCGGGAGAAGTCCGTCTCGCTGACGACTGCGGAGAGGGAAGAGGCGCGCCCCGTCTCGGCGAAGCCTGCCTCAGCGAGCCTGTTGCCCCTCTCCCCAGCAAGCCAGGCGAGCAGAGAAGGCGTCAGTACTGCAACGCGAAGCCCGTCATGTAGAGGCTCCAGTCCTTGTCCGCGCTTTCCTGATTGGAGTCGACCAGTACCACCGACTCCCAGCGGATGGGATAGCGCACTACGCCATCCTGCGCGCCGCCCCAGAAGCCAGGAAAACCGCCGTCCAGCCGCATCGTCACAAACCGCCAGCCCTTCCAGGTGATGGCGCCGTAGTCGGGCTGGAAGGTCTGCCCCCCGCTATCCGTGATGCGGCAGCGCAACAGGTTGCCACTGCCGTCACCATACACCCACATGCCCACTGCCTTCGGCTTGCCCTCGATAGGCACGAAGGGCGGTGGGAGGTTGAGCTGGGCGAATCGCCATCCTCTGGCGAAGCGATAGTCTAGTCGCACTGCCCGTCGCACGCCCAGCGGGTTAGGTTCAGGAGCGTCCGCAACGGTGGCTTCCACCTTCGCCTCTACCTTGGCGTCGCCGTCCGCCCATGCGCGCCAGCCAGTGGAGTCGGCGTCCAGCGCGCCAATCTGCACCCAGCGCACCTCCCCCGAACGGGCGAGCACTTCGCCTCGCTCGTCCACCAGCTGCGCCGACAGACGCACGTCAGGCGGGAGGCGCTGGGGCATCTGCACGGTAAACATCGCCTCGCGTTGCCCCCGTTCCAGACGTATCGGCAGGCGGCTCTCCTGTCCGCCCGCGCGGACGTGCAGCGTTGCCTGAAGACCCTGCGCGTTCGGCTCCCGTATCCCCACCATCACGCGCTGCCCTGCGGGGGGCAGCAGCTGCAAGTGCACGACATTCGCCACGCCCAACCACACGCTCGCCGTGTGCAGGGGGTTCGGCTGCGGGCTCACCCACTCCAGCGTCACGCGTACCTGCTCCTCGCCTCGCTCGCGTATCTGGATGGGCAGGTTCACGACGCGCTGCTCGCCTGGTTGCAGACGGAAGCGCACCTGCCCGAGCACCTCCTCGTCTGCGCGCGCCCGCAGGGTAGCGTCCAGCCGCCGCGCGGTGGGGTTGTGCACGCGCACAGGGAGACTCTCCCTTCGTCCCGCACGCACGGTGAGCAGCTGGCGCACAGGCGACCACGCTCCCACGAGGCTGAGATCAGCATGCGCGGGGAGTAACAGGTACTGCAGCTCCTGCGACAGGTCCAGCACGAACGGTGCGCCGCTCACGGCAACGCTGCGCGTCTTGCCCATCAGGTCTACCACCTGCATTGTGCCGCGAGGCAGGTTGAGTGTGATGGGGTGTGGTTCGCCCGCCGTCCACGCCGCCAGCGCCAGCGAGTCGCCCTTGCGGAACAGCAACAGGTAGTCTTCAGGGTTGGGCAGGGCAAGCCGTCGCAGGTAGCGATAGCCGTCCAGCGTGCTGGTAAGCGTCTTGGTGGCGAGGTAGGCGGGCTTGGGACGCAGGTCATGATACACCGTGCCGAAGTGGTGTTCAGGCTCCTTCGGGTCTTCGCCGTCGTTCTTCCAGTCGTACCAGATGCTGAGGAACACGTCGTGCGTCAGGTTGGTCAACCATTGACGCACGAGGTAGCGCGCCTGCTTCTGCATATCCATGCCCGTCCAGATGTCCGAGTAACCCCACTCACCCGACAGGATAGGCAGATATTTGCGCGGGCTGTAGCGGTCAAGCAGTAGGCGCAGGCGACGATAGTCGGCTCCGGCGGTCTCTGGGTGGTGTGGGCGGTAGGGATGTACGGTGACCGCGTCGAGCCGCTGTAGCACGCCGCGCTGCCCTAGCGTCTCGAAGAACTCCCAGGGGAATCCCGAAGAAGCAGGTGCCACGATGAACTCGCCCGGCGCCACGCGGCGGATGGTGTCTATCACCACGTGCGCCAGCTGGGCGTAGTCCTCTACGTTGGGCTTCGGGCGCCAGAAGGGGTAGATGTTGGGCTCGTTCCAGATTTCCCACAGGATTCCTTTGCCCGCGTAGCGCTTCACTGCTGCCTCCACGTAGCGGGCGAAGGCGGCCCGTCCCTCGTCAGTGTAGGGCGCGACGCCCTCGTCGTAAAACTGGTTACTATAGTCGAGGATGAACAGGATGCGGATGCCGCGCGCGGTCATATCGCGCACTAGCACGTCGTAGTCCGAGAAGTCGTACGCGCCCTTCTGCTTCTCTATCTCGTGCCAGAAGAGGTCCATGCGCACAGTGCGGAAACCACCCTCCCGCAGCAGCTCCAGCTCGCGCTCCGGCGCACGGGTGAAATGGATGTTTACTCCGAAAGGCGCAGGCACTACTGGCTCGGGCACGACCTGCGGCGGCGCCCACGCTACAGTGGTGAACACTATCATCAGCAACAAACTCCCCCACAGCGGTCTCATTCTCGCCCTCCTCCCCCACCCTCGATTCCGCGCGTGAGGCTGCCGTTCCTGTCCACGCGACCTGGCGACATCGCAGAAAAGTTCTCCCTGTCAGGCTACAACTTGTGCTAGAATAGCAGTGTGCGAGAAAGCGTTGCAAGGAGGTTGTTATCCAGAAGTCGATGATAAGCGTAGTCGGTTTGGGATCTGGCGACCCAGCGGCGTTGTCCCCACGCGCGTGGGAGGCACTGCGCTCTGGGCGACCCGTCTGGTTGCGCACGGCAGTACACCCGACAGTGCAGGCGCTGCGTGAGGCGGGCATCCCTTTCCAGTCGTTTGACCCCCTGTACGAGCAGGCAGAGAGCTTCGAGGCGCTGTATGCGCAAATCGTGGAGCGACTGCTGGAGATGGCGCAGGAGGGCGACCTGGTGTATGCCGTGCCAGGACATCCGCTGATAGGCGAGGAGAGCGTGCGTCTGCTGCTGCAGCAGGCGCGGGAGCGAGGCGTGCCTGTGCAGGTAGTGGGCAGCACAGGCTTCCTGGAGCCAACGCTGGAAGCGCTAGGGCTGTGTATCACGGACGGGATACAGGTCATCGACGCGCTGAGCGCATCGCGCTTTCCGCCCGACCAGTGGATGCCTGTGCTGTACTATCAGGTGCATGACCAGTTTGTAGCGTCAGACCTCAAGCTGTGGCTGATGCGATACTACCCTGACGAGCATCCCGTGCGCGTCGTGCAGGCGGCGGGGGTAGAGGGGGAGCAACGCGTACACGCTGTGCCCCTGCGCGAGCTAGACCGCGTGCCCGTAGACCATCTGACCAGCGTCTACGTCCCCCCTCTGCCCCCCGACGAGAGGCGCGATTTCGCGGGACTGGTGCACATCGTAGCGAGGCTGCGCGGTCCCGGAGGATGCCCCTGGGACCGCGAGCAGACGCACGAGACGTTGCGTCCGTTCCTGCTGGAAGAGGCGTACGAGGTGCTGGACGCCATCAACACAGGTGACGACGCTAAGCTATGCGAGGAGCTGGGCGACGTGCTTCTGCAGGTAGTGTTGCACGCCCAGCTGGCGAGCGAAGCGGGAAGGTTCGATATTCAGGACGTTGTTTCACAGCAGTGCGACAAGCTGGTGCGCCGTCATCCGCACGTTTTCGGCGACCTGCAGGTCGCCGACAGCGCCGAGGTGCTGCGCAACTGGGAGCGCATCAAGGCGGAAGAGAACAGCCATTTGCCCAAACAGTCGGTGATGGAGGGCGTCATCCCCTCCCTGCCAGCGCTGGTGTTTGCGTTGGAGGTGTCCAAGCGGGCGGTGAAGGTGGGCTTCGAGTGGCCCGACCTGCAGGGCGTGCTGGACAAGTTCCGCGAGGAGCAGCAGGAGCTGGCGGAGGCAATCGCGCAGGGAGACCGGGAACGTGTTGAGGCAGAAATCGGCGACCTGCTGTTCACGCTGGTGAACATCGCTCGACATCTGAAAGTGGATGCGGAGCAGGCGTTGCACGCGATGGTGCGACGCTTCATCGTGCGCTTCCAGCAGATGGAGGCGATGGCGCGTGAGCAAGGAAAACCGCTGGAACATCTCACGCTCGAGGAGTGGGACGCGCTTTGGGAGCAGGCGAAGCGCCGGATACAGCAGTCGGAGTAACCTCCTGCAGCCGTAAGGCGTCCAAACGGTAACTTCTCGCGTGCGCTGAGAAAAAGGTTGGGAGGTAAACGACGGTGCGCTGGGTCTGGCTGGTCGTAGGAGTCTGCGTGTTGACGCTACCCGCAGGGGCACAAAAACCCTTTCAGCTCCAGCAGGTAGTGCAGTGGCAGGTAGTGCCCGAGCTGCGCGTGGTGGAGCTCGGCAAGCCTGTGGTGTTCATTCTGGAGATGCGTAACGGCGGCGCTACCCCTATCGAGCTGCGCTTTTCGTCAGGCAAACAGTACGACGTGCTGGTGTACAAACAGGGCGAATGGAGCGAGCGGTGGCAGTGGAGCAAAGGGAAGATGTTCTCCTTGGCGGTCATCTCTCTGCGCCTGCGCGCGGGCGAGGTCAGACGCTTCCGCGTGGAGTGGAACCAGAAGGACAATGAAGGGAGACAGGTTCCACCTGGTGACTACCGCGTGGAAGCCATACTGCCCTTGATGGTGCCACCGGGACGCAGTGAAGAGATTAAGGCGTCCGCCCAGTTCAGCATTCGGGCGCCCCGCCGAGGCGTCCTTCGTATCCGTGAGCTCATAGAGAGAGCCAACCGTTGGGTAGGACGTGAGGTGCTCCTGCAAGGGCGCAATGCAAGCGGCGCTCCTGACCCAAGCTGCCCAATGTGTGCGGACGGTCCTCCCACCGTACACCATGATGGGCTGTGGGTGTTGCGCGATGAGACGGGATGCCTCTACGTAACTGGCTCCCCAGATGCGGTGAAAACCTATGGGGGACGACTACTAGTGGTAGGTATAGTTCGAAGTGGTCTCGGTGGAAGAATATACGTAGAGGCGAGGCAAATTTTACCCGCCTCGCCTTGACAGGACCAAAGCGCACCTCCTACTTTTTAGCCCGATACCGCTTCAATGCATACAGGGCAACGGGGGCTACTCCGCTCGCGAAGAGCACCAGCGAGCTAGCATCAGGCACCGCAGGTGCTCCCTGCGGCATCACGTTGCCCGGTTGACGTTGAGAGGGCCCCTCACGACGCCCTAACGACTGAGCATCTACCACTCGCCAGGACGCCAGCACGCCCGCGGCAACCAGTAGCCACAACCAACGTTTCATTGCTCTCTCTCCTTCCCGCAACACTACCGCTATTATATTACGCAAGTTCCGTACCATTCAAGCCCCTTTTTGCGGTTTTGTAACAAAAAAACATAGTTTTTTTGTTACAATCGCAAGTGAGAAGAGAACCTGTTCCCTTCACCACCTGCGATGATACATCACCCACTCCAGTGCCAGCAAGGCTAACAATGCAGCAGCCAGCCACTGCCACCACTCTCGCCGCGCCAGCACCTTGCGCAGACCAGCGGTACCACTTGCCTCCTGGGACGAAACGTGCGCGCGTACCAGCAGGTCTGTCTCCTCGCGCTGTGCCAGATTGACGGCAAACAGGTATCCCGTCTCCACGCATCGGTAGAAGCCGGTCTGCCATGTCTCCTCGAAAGGCGCGGCACCTTCCTGCGCGCTAACCTCCACGACCTTGCCTTCAGGGAGACGCACGCTGACCTTCTCCAGCTGACCGGGGACGGGGATTACCGCCAGCCCTCCAGCAACAACTGCCCCTTTCTCCGTGCTTTCAGCAGGCGCAGTGAGCCACCGCAGGGCGTTGAGCATCATCACGGGAAATGCTACGCGCAGGGGCAGGTCGCTCTCCGTCACGTCGAAGGTCACCAGCAACCATCGTTGGTCTGCCTTCTGCAGGGCGACCATCACTGCTCCCTCGGCGACCTCTGCCAGCGTCTCCGTGCCCGCCTGCGGCAGGACGGGCGTCGCTCGGCTCAACCGCACCGAAGCCAAGTCCACGTAGCGCATGACGGGATGCGTATGATGCCAGTCTACCACGATGCTGTTCTCCACTGGCTGTAGCGACACGACGGGAAACCATGCAGGCACCTTCCCAATGAAGACGGCGTTGCCTTCGGGGGGCGACGTAGGCACAAGGTTGTCGAACACCACCACATCATATCGGGAAGCGCTGTCGACAGGCGGGGAAGAGGTCTTCGTAACCTGTGTGCGCGGGTCGAGGTTCAACGCCGTCTCCAGAAAGAGGTTGCCCTTGCTCACCAGCAGCACTTTCAGGGCGCGCACAGGATGCAACACGGCGTAGGCAGTATTGTCGCTGACGAGTGCGTCACGCACATCCAGTCGCACACGCAGCTCCTCTGGCTGGTCAGAGGGCACCAGCTGGCGGAACAGCACGGGCGCTTCGGCGCGCGGGGGCACTGTCACCTCCTGCGCATCCACCAGATTGTCTCCCCGCCAGAGCTCGACAGTGTATCGCCTTTCCTGCTGCGCGTTGTGGCGCACCAGGGAGAACAAGCTAAACCTGCCAGGCGCATCCCGCTCCTCGCGCAGGTCTACCGCGACGATACCCGCATTCGGGGCGTCCTCACCTACCAGATGATACTGCAAGCGCGCTCGTCCGATGTCCACATCGCGCGGCTCAGCGAACCCCCCATCCGTGAACACCTCTATCGTTGGCGAGGCAAACGGCGCCACAATCGCTGCCGCCAGCGCCAGCGCCTCGGGAAGGTTCAGACCTGTCTCTGCAGGCTGAGCGCTCCGCAGGGCGCGCAACGCCTCCGAGCGGTTGTACGTCAGCCCACACAGCACGCGCGGTCGCACCCCTGCCAGAATGACCGCCACCTGGTCGTGAGGCGGCATCCTGTGCACATACTCCTGTGCCAGCGCGCGAGCCCGCTCGAAGCGGTTGGGGGAAACGTCTGTAGCCAGCATGCTGGCGCTGCCGTCCAGCACTAGCACATGCGCCTCGCCCGAGTACGTCCACGCGCGCGTGTATGGCTGTGCCACTGCCAGCGCCAGCAGCAGCGCCGCCAGCAGCTGCACCAGCAGCAGCCAGTGCTTGCGCAGCCGCTGCCAGGGCACGTTCGCCTGAAAGTCCTGC
>JANWXG010000136.1 GCA_025057335.1 bacterium
TCCCCACGCCCGGGTATAGCGTTGCAGCAGTGAGGCTGCGCATGTTGGGCGAAGGGTTGACCCAGCGCAGCCCCGTCTGGTCATACCACTGCTCGCGCCTCCAGCCTGCGCAGGAGATGACCTGCAGGTCGCATCGGGGGGCGCGCTCCGCACGGAAAAGCTGCGCCAGTTCGCCTACCGTCATCCCGTGTCGCAGAGGGATGGAGTGATACGCCACAAAGGAACGCTTGTCAGGGTCAGTAAGGCTTCCTTCTACGTCAGTACCGTTGACAGGGTTCACACGGTCCAGCACCACCATGCGCACACCGTGCTGCGCGGCAGCCTCCATCGCCAGTCCTAACGTGGAGATGTAGGTGTAAAACCGACAGCCGATGTCTTGGATATCAAACACGAGCACATCCACATCGCGCAACATCTGGGAAGTGGGCGCTTTGTGTTCTCCGTACAGGCTGTAGATGGGCAGTCCCGTCTCCGGGTGGCGGCTATCTTTCACCGGCTCATCGAGGATGCCCGCGAAGCCGTGTTCTGGGCTGAACAGGGCGGTCACCTTAACGCCAGCCTCCAGCATCACACGCCAGGTAGGTTTTCCGTCGCGCGTCAGCCCTGTATGGTTCGTGAGAACCCCCACTCGCACCCCGCTCAACGATCGGCATCCCTGCTGAAGCAGCTGGTCGATTCCGTTCAGTACTGGTGTCCACATAACAGACCTCTCATCCTTCTCACCCTACAGGATTCCATTTCTCCAGTGACGGAGGTAACTCCCCATATACTACGTAGAGGCAAGACCATCACAGGCGTCTGCAGAGCGGCTGGTGTTGCTGTGTTTGACATGGAAGCGCGTTCTTCCCTGCTCGGCGAGGAAGGTGGACAAGGCTCATGTTCTGGTAGAATATATACATCCTCGTGAAGTCGCAGCGGTAGGACGAGCATCGGGTTCGTCATGCGCACTAGTTTGCCCAAGGTGCCCGTCTACTTATCGTCCTGCGCGGCACCAGCAACCGCTCTATGCAGGAGAGTGCCAACGGTGAGAAGGGTTCTCTTTTTCGGGAGCAGCCAGTTTGCCGTACCGTCGTTACTTGCCCTGTTAGAAGCTGACTATGAGCTGCCCGTCGTCGTCACGCAGCCCGACCGTCCGACGGGCAGACATCTACGCCTGCAGCCTACTCCAGTGCGTCGTGTAGCAGAGGAGAGGGGACTGACGGTATGGACCCCCGAAAAAGTGCGTCGCCGTGAGTTTCTTCAACAAGCGCAGGAGATTGCGCCTGACGTCGTTGTGGTTGCAGCGTTTGGGCAGATTCTGCCGCAGGCGTTGCTGGAGCTGCCCTCTAGCGGCTGGGCGTTGAATGTGCACGCCTCGCTGCTGCCCAAGTATCGTGGGGCTGCGCCAATCCAGTACGCTCTCCTGAACGATGAACAGCAGACAGGCGTTACGATTATGCAGATGGAGCCGACACTGGACACGGGACCCATCCTCACTCAGCGCGCATGTCCTATCCTCGCCGAGGACGACGCTGGCACGCTTGAGTCCAGGCTGGCGCAGATGGGCGCGGAGCTTCTGGTAGAGACCCTGCACCTGCTGGAGCGGGGAGAAGTGATGCCCCAACCGCAAGACCACGCCCGCGCCACCTACGCACCGCCCATCACGCGCGAGGACAGCATACTGCGCTGGGAGGAGACAGCGCGTCAAACGTGGTGTCGCGTGCGCGCCATGTCGCCCAAGCCGGGAGCAGGCTTCTTCTGGGGTGAAAGGTGGGTGAAGGTCTGGAAGTGTATACCCCTCAACGAAAGCACCGACTTGCCGCCTGGTACTGTGCTGCAGGTGGAACGGGAGACGGTGCAAGTTGCCTGTGGTGCAGGCACAGTGCTGCAACTACGAGAGGTGCAACCCGAAAGCCGCCCCCGCATGAGTGCAGGAGACTGGGCGCGCGGCGCGAGGCTGCAAAGCGGGAGCAGAATGGCGGGCGGAGAACCCTCGGAGAGGAAATAACCCCAGCCGTGGAACTCTCCTTCTTGCAGCTCCAAAGCGGTACGCGAAATAGGCGCTCGGCATAACGGCAGAGGCTCCCCAGACAGCGACGATGGCTGCGTAGTCCTACCCCTCACAAGAGGCGAAGCCCCTGCCAAAGCTGACCTCAGGCGAGTAACGACTTCGAAGAGCCTCTCCCTTTAAACATTGTCATTTCGCTCTACAGCGGAATCCTGTATACTTTTCCTTGGGGAAATGTTGGCGCATCGGTTCATCCATAACTGCAACCACGGGCTGCGTAGAGCACCTAAAAACAGCGTATGGAGGTGGTGACAGGGTGAGTCAGGTGGAGATTCGTTTTGGCACAGATGGTTGGCGCGGCGTGATAGATGAGGATTTCAACGAGGCGAACGTGCGCCTCGTCGCGCGAGCAGTAGCCGCATATCTGCATGAGGCGAAGCCTTCTGGACGTGGCGTGCTGGTGGGCTACGACCATCGTCTCAGGTCCGAGGTGTTTGCACGGGTGGCGGCGGAAGAGCTGGCACGGTGTGGGTTGCCGACAGTGCTCTCCGATCGCGCGCTGTCCTCTCCTGCATTGTCGTTTGCGGTCTACCATCGCAAGGCGCAGGGTGGCGTGATGATTACTGCGAGCCACAACCCCCCCCAATTTAATGGCTTCAAGTTCAAGGCGAACTATGGAGGCTCCGCTCTGCCCGAAATTACGGAGCGGATCGAGGCGCATCTGCAGCGGATACTGGCAGGCGAATCCGCCGACAGCCACTCCCCTGCCGAACTGCGCGTGGAGAACCTCACTGCTGAGTACCTACAGCATCTGAGGACGCTGGTAGACCTGTCACGTATCGTGGACGCAGGCTGGAAAGTGGTGACTGACGCGATGCACGGTTCGGGCGCTGGTTACCTGCCTGCCTTGCTACAGGGAGGACGTACACGAGTGACTGCTATCCGCGAGCACCGTGACACGCAGTTCGGTGGAGTTAATCCGGAGCCTATCGCATCGAATCTCAGTCTACTCATCGAGACAGTGCGCCACGAAGGAGCGGACATCGGCATCGCGCTAGACGGTGACGCCGACCGCGTAGGCGCGGTAGATGAACAGGGCAGCTTCGTGGACAGCCATCGTATCTTCGCCATCATCCTGTACCATTTGGTGCAACGGCGCGGCTGGCGCGGTCGCGTGGTGAAAACGGTCTCCACGACCAACATGATCGATGCCCTCTGCCAGCGGTTCGGCTTGCCGCTGACGGTGACGCCCATCGGCTTCAAGTACATTTGCGAAAACATGCTGCAGGGCGACGTGCTTATCGGTGGAGAGGAAAGTGGCGGCATCGGTATCCAGCACCATCTCCCCGAACGCGATGGCGTGCTCATGGGGCTGATGCTGCTAGAGGCGATGACGCTGAGCGGAAAGCGGTTGAGCGAGCTAGTGCAGGAGATTTTCGACCTCGTGGGTGAGCATCACTACGGACGCATCGACCTGCACCTGGAGCGCGAGGAGATGCCTGCCGCTCGCCAGCGTATTGCGCAGACGGAGGCGCGAGAGATAGCGGGACTGCCCGTGCAGAAGATTGACCGCATGGACGGTACCAAGTTCCTGTTCGGGAATGGCGCCTGGCTGTTGCTGCGGGCGTCGGGCACAGAGCCTGTCGTGCGCGTGTACGCCGAAGCGACCTCGCCAGAGTGGGTACAGAAACTACTCAACGCAGGCGAGGAGCTCGTGCGAGGAAAAAAGTAGTCCGCGCACTGGCGTGGCGCCGTTGGCGTTCATCGAGGTCAACCACCGTTGCCAGCGGGCGTTGGGAGCGTGACGCAGCCGACACCCTAGCGCGCCCTGCGTCGGGCTGCCAGCTCTTCACCGCCCGCTCTGAGGCGGTAGACCCTCTCCTGTAACCGACGCAGCGCGAATTCATAATATTGCGGGACAATTTCGAACCCGATATACCTTCTTGCCATCTGCTGGGCGACGACTGCCACTTGCCCAGAGCCCAAGAACGGGTCGAGCACGATATCGCCTTCCCGCGAAGAGTACTGCAAAATCTTCCGGATAAGCTCCGCAGGCAGCTTGGTCGGCGTTTTCACATCCCCGTTCCAGTATTCTCGAGGAATGACCCATACATCCTCCATATCGCGGTAGCGCGCGTTGCCACCGTCGGGCAAGCGGCTGTCAGCAGCGAAGCGGGCATCAGGATAGAACCGGCGCAAACGGTCATCCTTACAAACGTAGAGGCAATGATAATGGGAGGTGACGAAACGGCGTTTTGTGCATACCCCGAACTGGTACTTCCAGATGATGTGGTTGACAGTGATGAAGCCCACCTCGTCTAGCGCATTCAGAATATCTTTGAGGTTATTCCATCCAGAAAAGACATACATACTGCCCGAGCCTTTTAGCACGCGGTATGCCTCTCGCATCCAAGAAAGGGTGAACTCGTAGTACTCCTCCGCGGGAACCTCGTTGTATCCCTCCAACACACGCCCCTGCGTGCGATTGTAATTCGAACGCTTGGCGCGAAAGTGGATAGCGAACGGCGGGTCAGTCACGATAAGGTCTACGAAGTCTGCGGGCATTTGCTTCATGCCTTCGCGGCAGTCCATGAGGTAAATTCGGTCTAGCTCCACCTGCATGAAACGTTCCTCCCGATGTGTGCTCTTGTCGCCTCAGAGGACTACTGCATACCAACGTCGTCCAGAGGTATGCGTCTACCCCGCCGTAGACACGCTCCTGGTGGGTCACCTGCGTCTTCGCGTGCGGGGGAGCGCGCCACCATTTGCCAACGCCTTACTGGCGCCTCGTCAATACACTGCGCTGGTACAACATCCACTTCGCTCCTGCCGCAATGTCCCCTCTACTACCCGCAGAAACCCCTGTCCCCCAGCTGGACTTCGGTCGCCGCCGCGCCCACCATCTCCCCCCACTATCCATAGCCGCGTCGCAGGAGGTATCCAAAGGCAGAATACATGCCTCGCTTTCAGTGCGTGAAGCAGATTCGCAGGAAGACAAGGAGAGTTCCTGCACGAGGGAATGCGCGAAAAGCCGCCTCCAGAAAACAGCCCCTCTGGAGGATGCTCCATCATGCTCATAGGAGTATCTTATCCCACTTCTTCCCCCTGGAGAAACCAGTCCAGTGCTGTTCGCGCCGCAACCCCTTCGGGAAGAGGGTGTGGAGCAGGATGGAGTGTGATGAGAACTCGCTGAGCACGTGGATATCCCTGGGATGCCTCCATCAGCGCACGAATCTCTCGCTCGGCAGTTTGAGCATCTGTCAGGTCAGCACACACTTGGATTAGCTCTTCCCGCCCATCCCAATAGCGCGCGAGAAAGTCCACCTCATGCCCTTGTGGCGTGCGCACATAGTGCACTTCAGCACCGCGCCGTTCCAGCTCTATCAGCACACAGGTCTCCAGAGAATGCCCGATGTTTGTGCGCCCGCTTCGGTCGTATAATGGTATCAACGCGGGGTCGACGGGATACACCTTGCGCGGATTCACCATCCTCTGCCGTTCCGAGGAAGCTGCTATGGCGACAGTGCGTACCAGAAAGGCGTCTTCCAGATACGATACGTAAGAGTAGACGCTCTCCTTGCCAACGGCGATACCCTGCGAGCGCAACTCGTTGTACATCTTGTTCACGCTGAACATCCCCGCAGGGTTTCCCAACAGCGTTCTGACCATCCAGCGCAAGGCAACAGGATGAGACACGTCGTAGCGCTCGATCACATCTCGGAGAAGCACCAGGTCCACGTAACTGCGGAGGAGCTGGTAGCGGTCGAAAGGATGCACTCCCTGCGCTTCGGGAAAGCCCCCGTCCCGCAGGTATGCCTCCAGCTGGTTTTGCAACAGGGAACGTTCTGCTTTCGACAAGTGCGTTACTGGTTGTTCTGGTTCGCATCGAAGGTGGCGCAGATATTCCCTGAAGCTGAAGGGGTACAGACGCACCTCCATCGCACGCCCGCGCATGCTGGTGGCAACCTCTCGTGATAACAGCCGTGCGGAAGAGCCCGAAAGGAAAACCTCCACCTTCTCAGTATCCATCAGTCGTCGCACAAACATCTCCCACCCTGAAACGACCTGAACCTCGTCCAAGAAGAACACGACCGTCTCGCGGTCGCGCTTCTGAGGATAAAGCAGATAATACTCCTCGACCAGCATCTGCAGATCAGTGACCTGCATCCCCATTAGCCGCTCGTCCTCGAAGCTGAAGAAAAGCAGTGCCTCGCGAGGTACTCCTGCTCTCAGTCGCTCCTCCAGAACCTGCCACAGAAAGGTGGTCTTGCCCACGCGACGCATCCCCACCACTGCTATCGCTTTGCCCGGAACCTGAGGCAGGCGCACATCACGCGGCGTCAAGGGGGGAGGTGTCGTGCGTACCCCGTCCACGATTTTCTGCCGAATCACTTCTCGCATCATGGTTGCACTTCAGCATTTCTGGAGACTATTTTACCGCAGATTTTTCCTTCTTGGAAGGAAAATTTAATTTCTATTTTTTACTCTATGAAGGAAATCTCTACGAGGATACCCGCTGAGGAATCTACATCAGCCTTGTGCCGAGGTATGCGCCTACTTGTCGCAGAAACTCCAGCAGGTCGCCCACGTCTTCGCGCGCAATGCGCAGTACCTGCTGGTCATCTACTTGCCAGTAGCGGTGTACCAGAAGGTTGCGGAAGCGCGCCATCATCTGCAAACGCCTCGCTAGCGGCTCGTCAATCACGCCGCGCTGGTGTAAGGAGGCGAAACACTCGGCGTACGCGGAGGGAGCCGTCCCACCGAGGCGCGCAATCAGGTGCGTACAGATACTGGCAGCGTCCTCCATCGCCTGAATCAGGTGCAGTTTCACTGAATCGACATGGAGTTCGTTGCTCCAGAACTGCTCGTCAGGGAGCGACGCCAGCCTGCTTATCCGTTCCAGGTTCTGTCGGAGCGAGGTCGCCCGCGCTTGCAACACATGCAGGTCGGGCTTCATGCCTCAAAAGCCTCCTTCAGCATCTGCCTCGCGTGGTAGTCGAAGTCCATGATGTCCAGCCAGAGCCGTTCCAGAAAGAGGCAGCGGAACTCTTCATCTCGGCAGAGCAGCAGCTCTCCCGTCGTAGCGGTAAACTGCATCCCTCGCGGCGCGCGGTTCAGCACCTGCACATCCACTGGTAGACCCAGCTGGCTCTCCAGCGCGTCCGCCAGCTGGAAGGCATAGCGAAGGCTGTCCTGCAGTTCGGGCGCTCCTTCGCGCAGGT
>JANWXG010000137.1 GCA_025057335.1 bacterium
GGATGATTGCCGAAGATGTTGGGCTGCGCCCAGCTGGCATCCATGTGATGCAGGCGCACCATGTTGCAACCGAATTTGGCGAGACGAGCGGCGGTACGCTCGGCGGTCGTTTTGTCCATGAACACGTTGCCCGCAACGATATTTACCCCCCAGAAGCGCGCGGGCGTGCCGTCCTCAAAGACAAACTTGCCGTTGCGCACGGTGAGAAAGCCGTGCTTGCCCGCAGGCTTGTGCAGATAGCGCGACAGGTCTACCACAGCGGGCTGAGTGTAGTCGTCGGGAGAGGTGTCCAGCGGATACCAGTCGCGCGTGTCTGTACGCGATTCGGTCATCGCCTCCAGTGCGTTGCCCTGCATGTCATACGCCTCCAGTCGTAGGTCGTCATACCAGACGGTACCCGTAGCATTGTGTAAACCAACGGCGAGCGAAACGCGCACTGCTTGGGCAGGCACTTCGTAATCGCGACTGTAAAAAGTCCACTCGGTCGTGCCGTCGATGTCCACGCTGGGAGGGTATCCCCCTACCAGCTGCCCGTTCGCATCGGAGAAGGTGATTTGCATCCGTGCCTTCTCCCAGGGGTTGGCTCCTGCGCGCACCTTCTCGGTGCGCATCCAGCCAGAAAGCCTCACGCGCTTTGCCCCTTTGGGCAGCTGGCAATCCTGTCCTGCCATCGCCCAGCTGGGGGAGCGGGTGGAGACACGCAAACAATTTCGCCCCTCCCTCGCCCCCTCACTGACCGCCTGTGCCTCACCTGGGAGCGACCATCCCGTCGCGCCCTGCTCGAAACCCCCGTTCAAAAGCATGTTGGGTGCACTACAGGCGGGAAGGGCAAAAGACATTGTGAAAAGGACAACCCACTTGCGCATGATTTGCCCTCCTCTTAAACGTTTCAAAGTGAGGATTTCACCGTACGGTATCGAATTCCTGCTGTATGGATTGACACCAGCAACCGTCTAGCATACAATGGAAATGGTATGTCACTGGCTGGTGCTCATCAGCGTGAGATAGGGTGGAAACTGGGAGAGTATCGGCGGATGCTCGCCCAGTGCAGCGACGAAGAGCTGCAGGACATCTACTTTCATATCGATGTCCTGCGGTACCCCGAACGCTATCGTGCTGTGCTGGACGAGATTCGCTCGCGGGGGCTGCAGCCTGTTTCAGGAGTGGAGCCAGAGCTTGTCCCACAAGATATTCCCCAGTGGATACACACGCTCTCTGCGCTGCAACATCGTCCCCTGCTTGCTGCGGCGCTCTCCGCCCTCCTGCTTCTGGGTTACACCGCGCTGATGACCTTTCTGTTCTGTTTGCCCATCTACCTGCTGGCAGTGCCCTTCAAAGCGCTCAACCAGCAGGGAGCCCTCTTCTACCTGCTAAGCTTTCCGTTCGCTCCGCTCACTGCAGCAGGCTTCGGGAGAAGAGCGGGAGGTAGAGGGTGGTATGCCCTTGCCGTCGCTGCTGGCGTCGCATTGGGAGTGGCAGCATTTGTCAGCACAGGGACATTGCAGATAGTGGTGCAAGCCCTGTTCGATTCGCGCGGCGCGGGTGGGTTCTCCTGGCCTGGCGGATATTGACCGCCTTGATTTTTGCCTTACACTCCCGTATAATTCCGATGGAAGGTGGTATGTGACACTCGTTGTGCTGTCCTGCTGTCACTTTTTGCCGTCTCGATGCTCATTCGATTACACTTGCCAGTGGCATGCATTGACGTGAGGGTAGCATTGAGGGACCTCTATGCCAGCGAGCACCACGATAGAGATTAAAATCTCGCATGACGAGGTGAAAATAGAACCCGGAGGCACCGCGCAACTGCAGGTGGAATTGGTGAACCACTCAGACCAGCCCGATACCATCGGGCTAGAAGTAGAGGGCTTGGACTATGAGTGGGTTGCCATTCCGGTTCCTACCGTCACGCTCCAAGCGCAAGCGCGGAGCACAGAGAAGATCCTGCTCAAAGTTCCCCGCCGCAGTGAGAGCAAGGCAGGGGCTTATCCTTTCCTCGTACGTGCTCGCTCCTTGGAAACGGGAGCGACAGCAATCGCTCCGGTAACGCTGTTGGTAGAACCGTTTGCGGCGCTGTCGGTAGAGCTGTATCCTCGGCGCGGGGTGAGCACCTATTGGAGACCCGTTAGCGATTTCGAGGTCACCGTTCACAACTTAGGCAACACCCCACTGGATGTACGCCTGTATGCCAGTGACCCAGACGACGTGGGGGTGTACACCTTCGAGCGCGAGGTGTTGACCCTGCAGGCGGGTGCTTCCGAGACGGTCGTGCTCAGTGCGGAGCCGTCGCGTCGGGTGATGGTGGGGCGTAGCCAGCTCGCCTCCTTTACCGTCACCGCACGCTGTGTAGACAACGCCTACATCGCGGTACATACACAAGGACAGCTGTACACGCGCCCACTGGTCTCACCAGTGACCCTCAGCGTGCTTCTGTTATCGCTGTTCGCCCTGGCGGGATGGGCGTTCACTCGTCCCAAACCGGTGGAGATACTGGAGTTCGCCGTGGAGCCATCCACCATTCAGCAAGGTGGTACGGCGGTGCTACGCTGGCACGTGGCAAACGCCTCCGAAATTAGCATCACTCCAGACATCGGCGTAGTGCGAGAAAGCGCAGGAAGCCGACAGGTGGTGCCTTCGCAGACCACGACCTATCGCCTGTTCGCGCGAGGACGGGGAGGAACAGTGGGGCGAGAAGTGGTACTAACCGTTCTGCCTGCGCCCGAGCCGCCTCCTCCAGCCATCATCTCGTTCCGGGCAGAGCCGCCGCAAGTCACCAAAGGCGAGCCAGTCACCCTCAGCTGGCAAGTGCAGAACGCGACCAAATTGCTACTCAGCCCGCTGGGAGAGGTGGACCCCCTGCTCACGTCGGTGCGCGATACCCCTGCCATTACCACCACCTACACGCTGGTAGCTATCAACACGGCAGGGCGGAAGGTGGAGAAGAAGCTCACCGTGAAGGTGCGTGACCCGAACGCGCTGGAGGTATTGGAATTCAAGGCAGAGCCTGCGGTCATCGCCGCAGGAGGAAGCGTTGTCCTCCGCTGGCGGGTGCAAGCCGCTTCGCGTGTCGTCATCGACAACGGCGTCGGTGAAGTTCCCCCTCAGGGAGAGACCACCGTCTCGCCTATGCAAGACACCACCTACACCCTCACTGCGACCAACGATTCCGGAGAGGTCGTTACCAAGAGCGTGAAGGTGACCGTGACTGCTACGCCACCAGTGACCACACCACCCCCTGTCCAACCAGAACCCGGTCGGTAGAGTTGACCGCTAGCATCGTTGCTTGTCATCGCACAGGTGGAATCCGCCATCATCGCTCCCGAAGGTCTACTGGGGAAGCGGAGTGCCGTTACTCCTCCCACGCCAACAGAAGGCGCGAACCTCACCGCGAACGCTCGAGGTAAACTGTGGTTCGCAGGACGTTCTGTCTCCCCAGCACAGGAGAAGGGTATGCTCAAGCGATAACCATTTTAAACGTTCTAGAGAAGGACACAAGGGGTGCCGTGCCGAAAGCCTTCTATGTAATGTCCTTCAACAGGATGTGGTGACGATGCGCTTCCCGTATGGACCTGCAGCGTTCAGTATGTTGATTCTATCCATCTTGTCGGGGATTTGGCTCTTGCTGAATCCCGTCCCGCCGAAGAAGGCGACGCTGGTAATGTGGACGTTCGCCAAGACGCACTACGACGCCTACAAGCAAGCCATCCCCTCGTTCGAGGCGAAGCACCCGGGTGTGAAGGTAGACCTACAACTGGTCTCTTGGCAAGCGGTTACCTCGCGCTTGCAAGCGGCGTTCCTCTCCGACCTCGACGTGCCCGACCTCGTGGAGGTGGAGATTAGCGCGGCGGGCAGCTTCTTCCGCGGACCGCTCAAGGACATCGGCTTCCGCGACCTGACCGACCGCATTAAGCAGTCGGGGCTGTACGACCGCATGGTGCAGGCGCGCTTTGCCCCCTACACCAGTCGTGGGCGCATTTTCGGGCTGCCGCACGATGTGCATCCCGTCATGATTGCCTACCGCCGCGACCTGTTCGAACAGCTGGGCATCGACCCGAATGAGATAGAGACCTGGGACGACTTTATCCGCATTGGGCGCAAGGTGACCATCCCCGGCAAACGCTACATGCTGGAGCTGCCTGATAGCGAATCGAGCCGATTTGAGCCTCTGCTCTACCAGCGCGGCGGCGGGCTGTTCGACCCACAGGGCAACTGCATCATGGACAACGAGATCGCCGTGCAGACCATGATGTTCTACGTGCCTCTGGTGGCAGGACCCAACCGCATCGCCAGCGACCTGGGCGGCGGACAAATCTTCACCCGCGCCGTAGAGGACGGCTATTTCCTGTGCATGATTACTCCCGACTGGCGCTCCAAAACTATTGAGGTGGACGTGCCGAAGATGCGCGGTAAGATGGCGCTCATGCCCCTGCCTGCGGTGGAGCGTGGTGGTAGGCGTACTAGCACCTGGGGCGGCACCATGATCGGCATCACTAAGCATTGCAAGTATCCTGACCTCGCCTGGGAGCTGGCGCTACACCTGTACCTGAACAAGGATGACCTCGCGCAGCGCTTCCGCGACACCAACATCCTGCCCGCGCTGAAAGAGGCTTGGGACCATCCCGCCTACGATGAACCTCGCGAGTACTGGAGCGGGCAACCGCTGGGTAGGCTGTACGCGCAACTGGCTCCCGATGTGCCCTTCCAGTATACCAGCCCCTTCGTGAGCGTGGCGAAGGGCAAACTGAGCGAGGCGCTGGTAGCGTGCGTGCAGTACTACAAGCAGCATGGCGAGAAAGGCTTTGAAGAGTTCGTACGCAAACGCCTAAAGCAAAGCGCCGATGAAGTGCGCAGACTGATGCGGAGGAACCCGTACTGATGGCAACGAGACCAACTGAAATCCCTGTGCCGACGCGGGCGGTGCCCCGCACCTCGTTCTGGTTCGCGCTGCAGTCGAAGTGGGCACCGTATCTGTTCGTGTCGCCGTTCCTCATCCTGTTCTTCACGTTCGGGGCATACCCGATTGTCAAGAGCCTAGTGCTGGCGTTCTACGTGACCAACGGTCCCAAGAGCGCCGTGTTCGTGGGGCTGGAGAACTTCCGCTTCCTGCTGGCGGATGACGATTTCCACAAGGCAGTGTGGAACACGGCGGTGTTCGCCTTCTGGTCGGTGTTCCTGCAGCTGCCGCTGAGCCTGGGACTGGCGTTGCTGCTCAACAGCGTGTGGGTGAAGGGGCGCGAGATTCTACGCCTCACCTTCTTCTCACCCAACCTGTTGGGGCAAGTGTTCGTCGGCGTGTTGTTCAGCGTGCTGTTCATCCCGCAGTATGGGTTGGTTAACCGCTTCCTGCACTTCCTCGCGAAGGTCCCGCTGGACACGAAGTGGCTCTCCAATCCCGACCTCGTGATGCCCGCGCTGGTGCTGACGTCGCTCTGGATGTATGTGGGCTTCAATATGATTTACTTCCTCGCCGCGCTGCAGGCGGTGGATAAAGACCTCTACGAGGCAGCAACAGTGGACGGCGCCAACGCCTGGCACCAGTTCTGGGCAGTAACCCTGCCCGGCATCAAGCCCGTCGCGGTGTTCGTTCTGGTGATGAGCACTATCGGCTCGTTCCAGCTGTTCGAGCTGCCCTGGATCATGCTCAACAACTCGGCAGGTCCCGACCAGGCGGGCTTGACCATCGTGATGTATCTCTACCAGACGGGCTTCGTGACGGGCGACCTGGGCTACGCCTCTACCGTTGGCTGGACGCTGGCGCTGGGCGTGCTGATGATTAGCCTTTTCCAGATGCGCGTGACGGGCGCGTGGAAGGGAGGAGATTAGGATGAGGCTGCTGCGACGCATTCTCTGGCTGTTCGTCAACCTGTTTCTGATTGCGTTCGCGGTGTTGACGCTGACGCCGATGGTGTGGCTGATTGCCGCTACGCTCAAGTCGCCCGACGACCTGTTCAGCTACACCTTCTTCGCGCCGCGCCTCAGCCTCTATAACTTCCGCGACTTGTTCACCACCGTGCCCTTCCATCGCTACATGATTAACAGCATCTTCGTCGCCAGCACGATGGTCATCGTACAGCTCTTCTTCTCTTCCCTGGCGGGCTTTGCGCTGGCGAAGTACGACTTTAAGGGCAAAAAGCCCATCATGATTCTCATGCTCTCTACCATGATGTTGCCCAGCCAGGTACTGATGGCGCCGCTGTATGAGCTCATCTACCGCATGGGGCTGGTGGACAGTTACGCGGGGCTGATTATCCCCGGCGCGGTGAGCGTGTTCGGCATCTTCCTGTTCCGCCAGTCCATCCTGCAGGTTCCCGACGAGCTGTTACATGCGGCGCGCATCGACGGTTGCTCGGAGTTTCGCATCTACTGGGACATCGTAATGCCCATCTCACGCCCGATGATTGGCGCGTTCTGCCTCATCGCCTTCATGGGCAGCTGGAACAGCTTCCTCTGGCCGCAGATTATCCTGCACAAGACCGAACGCTTTACCTTGCCCATCGCGCTGAACCAGCTGGTAGGCTTGTATCAGCAGCAGTATGGCACGCTGATGGCAGGCACGTTCCTGAGCGTGCTGCCCGTGATTATCCTGTTCATGCTGCTGCAGAAGGAGTTCATTGCTGGGCTGACAGCGGGTGCGGTGAAAGGATAGGAGAGGATGCCGCCGTGTTGCGCGTAGCAGTCGGTCTGCTGCTCGTCTTAGAAGTGGCACTGTGCGTTCGCCACGTGGAGGCGCAGGGCGTGGTTCGCGTGCGAAACAGCGCCGAACTCCGTCAGGCGTTGCAACGGGCGAAACCAGGGGACACGGTGCTGCTAGCTGCTGGCGAATACGAAGGGGGAATATACCTGGAGAACCTGCACGGGCAGCCTGGCAAGCCCATCGTGCTGGCGGCAGAAGACCCCGGACGCCCTCCCGTCCTGCGTGGCGGTGGCGAGTGCTTGCACATCAGCAGGGCTTCCTACCTCGAAATCCGCCATCTAGTGCTGGAAGGCGCGCGCCACAACGGGCTGAACATCGACGACGGCGGTCGATACGATTCCCCTACCCACCACATCGTGCTGAAGGGCTTGACGGTGAGGAACATCGGTCCCGAAGGCAACTGCGATGGCATCAAGCTGTCAGGGGTTACTGATTTTCGGGTAGAGGGTTGTGTCGTGGAGCACTGGGGGGATGGCGGTCAGGGCATCGA
>JANWXG010000138.1 GCA_025057335.1 bacterium
CGTGCTTCACTACGAACGAGAAAGTTCGCCGTGCGCACTTTTGTGCCAGAGCGCCGCGCTGGTAGTAGCGCACGTCAGTGCGCCTCCTGTCATTCTCATCGCAGCGAAGAATCTCCGAGATGCTTCACCCTGTTCAGCATGACAGCAAGGATGCCCCTTCTTCGCTTGCGCTCCTTGCAGGCTGAAGCCTACACAGACGCCTCCTACTTCTCCGCCTCCGCACGCTCGCGCTTGGCACGCTCGATAATCTGCTGCGCGATATGCGCGGGTACCTCATCGTAGTGTGAGAACTCGGTAGAGAACCTCCCTCGCCCCCGCGTGATGGAGCGCAGGTCAATCGCATAGCGTACCATCTCCGCCTGCGGCACCATTGCGATAATCTTTTGCCGCCCCGACCCGGCGCTCTCCGTGCCCATCACGCGCCCGCGTTTGCCGTTCAGGTCGCTGATGACGTCGCCCAGAAACTCTTCGGGCACCACAATCTCTACCTTCAGGATGGGCTCCAACAGCACCATGTTGGCTTTCGCCGCCGCGTTCTGGAACGCTAGGCTACCCGCAATCTGGAACGCCTGGTCAGAGGAGTCCACTGTGTGGTACGAACCGTCGTACACTGCACACTTCACGTTCACCACGGGGTAGCCCGCCAGCACGCCGCGGCGCATTGCCTCGCGCACGCCCTTCTCCACAGCGGGAATGTACTGCTTCGGAATAACACCGCCCACGATGCGGTCCTCGAACAGGAACTCACCATCGGGGTACGGCTCGATTTCGATCCAGCAGTCGCCATACTGACCGCGACCGCCGGTCTGCTTCTTGTGCTTGCCCTGCGCCTGCGCCTTGCTACGGATGGTCTCACGGTAGGGAATGCGCAGCTCCTCGACGTTCACCTCCGTGCCGAACTTGCGCTTCATGCGCTCGATAACCACATCGAGGTGCGACTCGCCCATGCCCGAAATCACCGTCTGCCCCGTTTCGGGGTCGCGGTAGTAGCGGAAGGTAGGATCTTCCTCCGCTAGGCGAGCCAGCGCAGGTCCCAGACGGTCTTCGTCCGCTTTGCTCTTGGCGCGAATCGCCACGCTGTACACGGGCGCAGGGAACTCAATCGGCGGTAGGATAATCGGCTTGGCACGGTCAGTGAGCGTGTCGCCCGTGCTGGTCTCCTGCAGCTTAGCAATAGCCCCGATGTCGCCTGAGTGCACCGCCGGGGTAGGCTCTTGCTGTTTGCCTCGCAGGAAGAAAATCTGTCCTACGCGCTCGTCGCGCTCCTTGTTGGCGTTCCACACATGGCTATCCGAGCGCAGCACGCCCGACATCACGCGGAAGTAGGTCAACTTGCCCACGTAGGGGTCTGCCATCGTCTTGAACACGAACGCAGCCAGCGGCTCGCTGTCGCTCGGCTGGCGCGTCTCCTCCTGCCCCGTCTGCGGATTCTTGCCCTTCGCGGGCGGTATATCCGCTGGCGAGGGAAACTCACTGATGATGAAGTCCAGCAGGGCGGTCAAACCGTTCAGGTTGAACGCCGAGCCACAGATGACGGGCATCAGCTTACCGCTGGCAATGCCCAGCTTCAGCCCGCGACGCACCTCATCCGGGGTGAGCGGCTCGCCTTCCAGATACTTTAGCGTCAGCTCATCGTCGCCTTCCGCCGCCGACTCCTCCAGCCACTCATGGTAGCGGTTCACCTGCTCCTGCAGGGCGGCAGGGATTTCCGACTCGGTGGCTTTGGCACCTACCCCGCGGATGGCGCGCATCGAGATGAGGTCAATCACGCCCTCGAACGCCGCCTCCGCCCCGATGGGCACCACCACAGGCACCGCTCGCGGGCCAAAGCGCTCGCGCAGCTCCTTGAGGCGCGTCTCGAAGTCGGCGTTTTCGCGATCCATCTTGCTGATGAAGACCGCACGAGCGATGCCACGCCTCTCGATATACTCCAGCGCAAGGTCGAAGCCCACTTCGGGCGCGCTCTGCGCGGGAGTCACCAACACCGCAGCGTCGGCAACATGCAGCGCACCCACCATATCCCCTACGAAATCCAGATAGCCGGGCGCATCGATCACGTTGATTTTATGCCCCTTCCACTCCACTGGCGCAACGGCGGCGTTGATGCTAATCTTGCGCTTGACCTCGTCGGCATCGAAGTCCGACACAGTGTTTCCATCTTCCACCTTGCCCATGCGGTCGATGCCCCCAGAGATGAACAACAACGCTTCGGTCAAGCTGGTCTTTCCGGAACCGCCATGTCCCACCAACGCCACATTGCGTATCGCCTTGATGTCTACCTGTTTCACCGAAACGCCCTCCTGTCTCGCTTCCCCCGATCACTCTTAGCGTAAGGCGCTGGTCTACCGCTGTCGGAACGGCATGCCCAGCGCTGTGAGCAGCGCACGCGCCTCCTCATCCGTACGTGCTGTAGTCACGATACAGATGTCCATCCCCCGAATGCGGTCTACCTGGTCATACACAATCTCCGGGAACACCAGCTGCTCGCGCATGCCCATAGAGAAGTTGCCACGCCCGTCGAACGAGTTCGGAGACACGCCCTGAAAGTCACGCACGCGCGGCAGCACGATGTTCATCAGCTTGTCCAAGAAGTCGTACATACGGTTGCCGCGCAGGGTGACCATCGCACCGATGCGATGTCCCTTACGGATGCGGAAGTTGGAGATGGACTTGCGCGCCCGCGTGACGACTGGTTTCTGCCCGGAGATGAGCGCCAAGTCGCGCACCGCGCCGTCCAGCTGTTTCGGGTCTTGTTCGCCCTGCCCTACGCCCATGTTAATCACAATCTTCACCAGGCGCGGTACCTGCATCACCGACTTGTACCCAAACTGCTGCATCAGCTGGGGCACGACTTCGTTCTGGTATTTCTCCTTCAACCGCGATACGTATCGTGTGTCTGTCGTTTCGCTCATCGTCCCACATCACTCCTCTCGCCACCCTCGGCGATAGATACTGGCTACACCGAGTCGATGTACTCCTTACACTTCTTACATGTACGCACACGCTTGCCGTCCTGTGTGAACGAGGTTGCGATGCGCGTGCGCTGGTTGCACCGCGGGCACACCAGCATCACTTTCGAGACATGCAACGGTGCGGGCTTGGTCACACGTCCTGTTTGCGTCTGCGGCGTTGCCCGGCTGGTAGGTGTCCGCTTCTGATGGCGCACCACCAGGTTCACGCCGTCCACCAGCACACGGTTCTCACGCGGGAAGGTTTGCACCACCTTGCCCCGCTTGCCTCGGTCTTTACCCGCGATCACCTCTACCAGGTCGCCCTTGCGTATCTTCAAGGGGCGTACCATCCGCCCAACCTGTTTGCCTTTTTGGGTTGCTGTGCTCATGTTTGTCCCTCTCCTACAACACCTCGGGCGCCAGCGACACGATGCGCATGAAGTTACGCTCGCGCAGCTCGCGCGCTACAGGTCCGAAAATGCGCGTGCCGCGTGGCTCCAGGCTGTTGGTCACCACCACTGCGGCGTTCTCATCGAAGCGCAGGGTGGAGCCGTCAGGGCGGCGAATCGGCTGCTTGGTGCGCACCACTACCGCCTTCACCACGTCGCTCTTCTTGACGGGCATCCCCGGCGTCGCTGACTTCACCACCGCCACGATGACGTCTCCCACGCGGGCATAGCGTGTGCTAGAGCCTTTCAACACGCGGATGCACATCAGCTCGCGCGCGCCTGAGTTATCGGCAGCCTTCAGACGAGTGTATATCTGAATCATGGCGACAGACCTCCCCCTGTTACTGTGCCTTCTGGATGATGCGTGCCACGCGCCAGCGCTTCAGCTTGCTTAGGGGGCGAGTCTCCATAATCTCCACCACGTCGCCCACCCGACATTCGTTGTTCTCATCGTGCGCATGGAACTTCTTGGTACGCTTGACCGTCTTGCCATAGAGCGGGTGGCGCATGATGCGCTCCACCGCCACCACAACGGTCTTATCCATACGGTCGCTGACTACCACGCCCACACGCACCTTGCGGCGCCCGCGCGTGACCACTTCCTGTTCCGCCATGTATGCTCCTCCCCCGTGTTACGAGCTCCTCTGCTGCGCGCGCTGCTTCTCCGTGATGATGGTGAGCAGGCGCGCGATGTTGTGCCGCGTGATGCGGATGCTGGCTGTATCACTCAGTTTGCGCACCGCCTTGTTCTGTCGGAGCTGGAACAACCTCTCCCTCTCCTGCTGCAACCTCTGGTGCAGCTCCGACAGGCTCAGCTGGCGCAGTTCCTCCGGCTTGAGCGGTTTCATAGTCCCCCTCGAAATCCCGTCGTGTGACGAATTTGGTTGCGATAGGCAGTTTGTGTGCCGCGCGGCGCATCGCCTCGCGTGCCAGCTCTTCGGGCACACCCGCCATTTCGAATAGGATGCGCCCTGGCTTCACTACCGCCACCCAGCCTGCTGGCGCGCCTTTACCGCTGCCCATGCGCGTCTCTGCAGGCTTCTTGGTGTACGGCTTGTCGGGAAAGACGCGAATCCAAATTTTTCCACCTCGACGCACGTGACGGGTCATCGCCACACGCGCCGCCTCGATCTGGTTGCTAGTCATCCAGCAAGACTCCAGCGCTTGCAACCCGTACTCGCCGAAATCTAGCTTGGTTGCCCCGGACGACTTGCCCGTGCGTCGCCCGCGATGCTGTCGGCGATACTTAACTCGCTTCGGCATCAACATTGCTGCGTTGCCTCCTTCCTCCCCGACGACCGCGGCGTCGGCGTCCAGCGGGACGCTCGCCCTCTTGTGGCGTAGCGAGCGTCACTTCGCGCGTCTCCTCTTCTACCTTCTGCCCCGGCAGCACGTCCCCACGATAAATCCACACCTTCACGCCGATGTTGCCGTAGGTCGTGGGCGCTTCTGCAAAACCATAGTCTACATCTGCACGAATCGTCTGCAGCGGGATTTTGCCCATCTTGTCCACTTCGGCACGTGCCATCTCTGCGCCCGCCAACCGCCCCGCCACGCGCACCTTAATGCCTTGGGCGCCCGCCCGCATGGTGCGCAGAATCGCCTGACGCATCGCTCGCTTATACGAGACACGGCGCGAAATCTGCTGCGCGATGTTCTCCGCCACCAGCTGGGCGTCTTTATCGGGGTCTTCGACGTCCTGCACATGTACATGCACGTCCACCGCAGGGCGGGCGTTCTTATCGCGCGCCGCCCGATGGCGGTAGGTCGGGTCCAGCAAGTGAATCAGAGCCTGGCGTATCTCCTCCAGTCCCCTCCCCTGCCGTCCGATGAGGATGCCGGGACGGGCAGAGTGGATAGCAACCTCCACCCGGTTGGCGGCGCGCTCGATCTCGATACGCGAAATCGCCGCCGATGCCAGGTCGGGACGACGCTTGGGCAGGTCCTTTTTCAGAAAGCGACGAATCTTGTAGTCCTCATACACCCACTTCGCGTAGTCCTTATCCGAGAACCAGCGACTGTCCCAGTCGCGGATGATGCCTACGCGAAAACCGATTGGATGAATCTTCTGTCCCAAGCTGAACCTCCTCCGGCTTGCTCACCTAACTCTCGTTGGTTGGTGTCGGCGTAGCGGAACTCCCACCTGTCTGACGCGCCCGTCGCCCTGCAGGCTGCGGACGGGGTACTTCCTGCACCTCAACAGTGATATGGCAGGTCGGGCGGATAATCGGGTAGGCGCGCCCCATCGCGCGGGGACGATACCGCTTCAGACGCGGCCCCTCGTCGACCACGGCGCGCACAATTTTCAGTGCGTTTTCATCCACTGTTTCCCCATCGCGCTCCGCCAGGAACACTGCGTTCGCCGCCGCCGACTGCACGACTTTCAGAATCGGACGGGCTGCCCGCTGCGGTGAAAAGCGCAGAAACGCCACCGCTTCGGGCACATATTGCCCCCGAATTGCCTCTATGAGCAACCGCGCCTTGCGCGGCGAGAGCCGAACGTATCGTGCTATCGCATGTGCCATCTCTGCCCTCTCACTTCTTGCGCGTGGTTCGGTCAGTATGGTGACCCGGATGCCCTCGGAAGGTGCGCGTCGGGGCGAACTCGCCCAGCTTGTGCCCAATCATGTTCTCCGTGATGAACACGGGCACGTGCTTCTTGCCGTCATGTACCGCGATGGTGTGCCCCACCATGGCGGGCAGAATGGTAGACCGACGCGACCAGGTCTTGATGATGCGCTTCTCGCCCGCGGCATTCAGCGCCTCGATCTTCTTCATGAGCTTCGGATCTACATACGGGCCTTTTTTGATCGAGCGTGACATCGCCTCTCGCCCCCCTTCTGCTTACTTGCGCCGACGCACGATGAGCTTGTCGGATGGCTTGCGGCGGCGGGTCTTCTTGCCCAGGGTGGGCTTGCCCCACGGCGTCACTGGACCGCCACGCCGTCCGACAGGCGCCTTCCCCTCGCCACCACCGTGCGGGTGGTCACGCGGGGTCATTGCCGAGCCACGTACATGTGGACGCCGTCCCAAGTAGCGACTCTTGCCCGCTTTGCCCAGCGACTCGTTCTCGTGGTCGGCGTGCCCAATCTGCCCAATGGTGGCTTTGCATTCCAACAACACCATACGCACCTCACCCGACGGTAGGCGAATCTGGGCGTATTTGCCCTCTTTCGCCACCAGCTGTGCCGCCGTACCCGCGCTGCGCACTAGCTGACCGCCCTTGCCCGGAATCAGCTCGACGTTGTGTATCAACGTACCCAGCGGGATCGCCCGTAGCGGCAGCGCGTTGCCTGGCTTGATGTCTGCGTTCTCGCCGCTGAGCACTTGATCGCCCACTTTCAATCCCTCAGGATGGAGGATGTACCGCTTCTCGCCATCCGCGTACTGTATCAGGGCGATGCGCGCCGACCGGTTGGGGTCGTACTCAATGCTCACTACCTTGCCTGGCACGCCCACCTTGTCGCGCTTGAAGTCGATGATGCGATAGCGTCGTTTGTTACCGCCACCGCGAAAGCGCGCCGTAGTACGCCCCTGGTTGTTACGTCCCCCCGTCTTCTTCAAAGGCGCCAGCAATGACTTCTCGGGCTCCTCGCGCGTAATCTCCTCAAAGGTCGACACCGCCATGAAGCGGCGCCCCGGAGAGGTTGGTTTCAACTGTCGTATCGGCATAGGTCTTTGCCCCCTTCTGTGCCTCTGCTACGTCACCTCGAACGCCTCGATGCGCTGTCCTGGCTGCACCGTCACAATCGCTTTCTTCCAGCTGGGGGTTTCGCC
>JANWXG010000139.1 GCA_025057335.1 bacterium
GTGGTGTGGTTGCGCGCCCAGCCAGCCCTGCTCGCGGGAGAAGAAGGCGTGCGTCTGGATGTGCGTGTGCCCTGAGAAAGAAAGGGTATGCCGAAATGGCTGCAGCGCTTCGAACAGCTGCTTCCGCTCCGCCTCGGGGATTTCCCACAGAGGAATGTGCATCATCAGCACGACGAGGTTGTCGCGAGGCACATGACGCAGATAGTTGCGCACAAACTGCAGCTGCTTCTCGCCCAAACCCGCCACATAGGCGCCGCGCTGCTGCGGGTCGGGACGCGACCAGACTACATCGTCCAGCACGATGAAGCTGACTCGCCCGTACTCGAAGGCGTAGTAGGGCGGCCCGTACACCCGCTCGAAGGTCTCGTCGGAGTGTTCATCGTGGGGAGATTCGAAGTCGATGTCGTGGTTGCCCAGTACGGCGTAAATCGGTACGCCAATCTGCGCTATCACGCGGTTCAGCGGCTCGAACAGGTCTAAGTCGTCAAACAGGATATCGCCCAGCAGCACCACGAACTGTGCCTGCTTGTGGTCTACCAGTTCCCGCACCACGTCGTGCGCGATGTATCCAATCTCCTTCAGGTCGCGCGGTTGCGTATCGCCGAACAGGAGTGCACTGAAACGACGCCCCTCGCGATGAGGCACCAGGGGAAAATCCACTGAGGGGGGCAGTTCCCCCGTTGGCGCCACGCCCGGATAGCGCAGCTTGGGTGAGCCTTTCGGTTTGTGAATGTAGTAATACTGGGGTAGTTTGCTCTCGTTGAGAGGCACTTGCCAGCCGCGCGGTTTAATCACGAACAGGATGGTGTCATCGTCCACAGGCAGCTGGTACCTGCCCTGTTTGTCGGTGCGCACTACCTCGCGCTGGTTTGATACCAACACGTTCGGAATGCCCGGCTCCCCCGCGTCACGCACGCCGTTGCGGTTGCGGTCGTGGAACACGACGCCCGTTGCCACCTGCTGCGCCGACGCCGCTAGCGCCAGCCACAGCCAGAAGAGCATGAGAACGCACCACGCAGTCCGTCGCTTCACCGTTTCACCTCGCTCCTACCCGAATCTGCCTCGGATGTAGTCTTCTGTCTCTGGACGGTCGGGATTCGTGAAGATTTTAGCGGTCTCGCCGAACTCGTACAGCTCCCCTTTGAAGAAGAAACCTGTGTACTGACTGACTCGCGCTGCTTGCTGCATGTTGTGTGTAACAATCACGATGGTGTAGCGCTCCTTCAGGTCTTGCATGAGCTCCTCGATGCGGAACGTGGCTGTCGGGTCTAGTGCAGAGGCAGGTTCGTCCATGAGCAACACCTCAGGTTCTACCGCCAGCACCCGCGCGATACACAACCGCTGCTGCTGCCCTCCCGACAGCGCCAGCGCTGACTGCCGCAGCTTGTCCTTCACCTCGTCCCACAGTGCTGCCTGACGCAGGCTACGCTCCACAATCTCATTGAGCATACTGCGTCGCCGAATGCCGTGGATGCGCGGTCCATAAGCCACATTGTCATAGATAGACATCGGGAAGGGGTTGGGCTGCTGAAACACCATCCCGACCCGTCGTCGGAGCGCTACCACGTCGGTGCGCGAGTCGTTGATATCCTCCCCGTCCAGCAATACGGAACCCTCCACCCGCGCGCCCTCGATCAAGTCGTTCATGCGGTTGAGACAACGCAGAAAAGTAGACTTACCACACCCGGAAGGACCGATGAGCGCGGTGATGCGGTTAGGGAGGATATCCAGGTTGACTTTCTTCAGCGCATGGAACTGCCCATAGTATACGTTCAGATTGCGCGTGCTGATTTTGGGTTGCGTGGGTTTTGTATCCTCTGCGCGCCGCGCAGAGATTGCTGTCGCCATCGACTCCTCCTCTTGAACAGTCAGGGTGGGAGCATCGTCTTTCATTCCGCTCACCTCAATGCACGGAAGCGTTCTCGGGTAGACACCCGAGCGACTACGTTCAACACCAGCACAATGGTAATCAGCACCAGCGCTGCTGCCCACGCCTGGCGGTGCCAGTCTTGATAGGGAGATTTAGCATACTCATAAATCTGCGTGGGCAGGTTCGCCATCGGACGGTCTAGGTAGAAGTTCCAGAAGCGGTTGCCCAGCGCAGTAAACAACAGTGGCGCCGCCTCACCAAAGGCACGCGCCAGCGCCAGCATCACGCCCGTGACGATGCCTCCGCGCGCCGCAGGCAACACCACACTCCACATCGTGCGTGCATACGTAGCCCCTACGCTCAGCGACGCCATCCGCAGGGAGTTGGGCACTGCCCGTACCATCTCCTCTGTTGTACGGGCAATCATCGGAATCATAATGAACGACAGTGCCACCCCACCCGCCAACGCGGAGAACGAGCGCATCGGCACTACCAGCAACGCCCACACCGAGATGCCAATCACAATGCTAGGCACTCCGTTCAACACGTCCGCCATGAACCGCACCGCGTAGCCAAAGCGCGTGTTGCCGAACTCCGCCAGATACACTCCTGCTCCCACCCCAATCGGCAGCGAAATCAACAGACCCAACCCCACCATATAGAAGCTGCCGACAATGGCGTTCGCCATGCCGCCGCCCACCTCTCCGGGAGGCTTAGGCAGGCTGGAGAGAAACTCCAGGTTCACTGAACGGATACCGTTCGCCACCAGGTAGGCTAGGATGATGAACACGGGCGCCATCACTACGACGGCGCACACTCCCGCGAGCGTTAGCGCCGCCACATTCTTGAACCGACGCCATCGCTCATGTAGAGGGGATACCTTCATCAGTAGCGTCCCTCCCCGCGCGTGACTCGCCATACCAGAAACCGCGCCAGCGCGTTGATGAACAGCGTAATCACGAACAGCAACAGACCAATCTCCGTGAGAGCAGAAAGGTAAAGCGGCGAAGTGGCTTCGGTAAACTCGTTCGCGATGACGCTTGCCATCGTGTACCCCGGTTGCAACAGCGATAGCGTGAGGTCGGGACGGTTGCCGATAACCATCGTCACTGCCATCGTTTCGCCCACGGCGCGCCCGTAACCCAGGATAATCGCTCCAAGGATGCCCACGCGAGCGTAGCGCAACACCACATAGCGTATGGTCTCCCACTTGGTAGCGCCCAACCCGTAGGACGCTTCACGCTGCGAGCGAGGCACTGCCAGGATGACCTCCCGCGAGACCGCCGTGATGTAGGGAATAATCATCACCGATAGGATCAGAATGGCTGCCATCATGCTTACGCCGACGGGCGGTCCCTCGAACAGCGGGATGGCACCGAACCGTTCCGCCAGCGGTTTCTGCACGTTCTCGCGCAGCCAAGGCACCATCACAAACATCCCCCACAGCCCATACACGACGGAGGGGATGGCTGCCAGCAGCTCCACCACGAACGATACAGGCTGACGCAACCAGCGAGGAGCCACTTCCGCGATGAAGATAGCGGTTCCCAGACTCAGCGGTACAGCGATGAGGAGCGCGGCGATCGAGCTAAGCAGTGTCCCCCAGATGAACGGTAATGCTCCAAACCGCTCACGCACCGGATCCCAATCGCGCGACACCCAGAACTGCCAGCCAAACGTGCGCATGCTGAGCAGGGAGGACTTCCACAGCTCGTATGCGAAAAGCAGCAGGAGCAAGCCGAGCATAGAGGCGCAGGCGACCACGACTACTCGAAACAGCCGGTCAGACCAGAAGGTTGCCCCTGCTCGGCGCTCCCGCACCCCAGCACTAGCAGAAGCCTGCCGTACTCCCATACAGACTAAGGCACCTCAGCCAGCTTCTGCAACGACATCTGCACGACTTCTTCAGCCAGCGGCACGTAGTCCAGCTCCGCTGCCATCTTCTGCCCGTCCTTGAGCACCCATTCGAAGAACTTCTTAATCTCCGCGCTCTTCGCCGCGTCACGTGGCTGTTTGTCCACCAGCACGTACACGAAGCCCGTGATGGGGTAACTGTTCTCCCCAGGCATGTTCACCGCGCTACTGCGAATGTCCTGTTTCAGGCGGTCCACCGCCATGCGGCTCGCCTCTTCGCCCGTCTCCTTGCTAGGCAACACGAACTTGCCCGCTGCGTTGCGGATAGCGGCAAAGGTCAAGTTATTCTGCACTGCGTAGTTCAGCTCGACGTAGCCGATAGCGCCAGGCAACTGTTTCACCTGCCCCGTCACGCCCTCGTTGCCTTTGCCTCCCACGCCCACGGGCCAGCTCACCGACTTGCCTCGCCCCACCTTCTGCTGCCACTCTGGGCTCACCGTACTTAGGTAGTCGGTCAGGATGTAGGTGGTGCCGCTGCCATCCGAGCGATGTACCACCACAATATCCCGATTCGGTAAATTCACCCCAGGATTGAGCGCCACCAGACGGGGGTCATTCCACTTCTTCACCTTGCCCAGGAAGATGTCCACCAGCACCTCGGGGGTGAGCTGCAGATTTTGAGTGACCTCCGGTAGGTTATACACGATGGATACTGTGCCCGCTACGACGGGGAACTGCACAAACGGACGAGTGAACTCCTTCTCCTCTTCCGCCGTGACCGCGACGTCGGTCGCTCCGAAGTCTATCGTGCCCTCTTTGAACTGCTGAATGCCGCCGCCACTGCCGATGCTCTGGTAGTTCACCTGCACACCGGTCAGCTTTTCGTACTCTGAGGACCAGCGTGACATGACCGGGTTCACGAAGGTAGAGCCCGCTCCAGTAATCTGCACCTTTCCTGTCGCAGTGGTACCCGTCGTTGGCGATTTCTTGGGTGCACACCCCGCTACAACTACCACTGCAATGAACGCACCCAGTATCAGCATCACACCAGCTCGGTGCATCTCTCTCCTCCGCGACGCTTCTTGATTTTCCTGCGTGTGTATCGTAACCTACAAATGTTAAGGAATTTTTAAGACACCTCCCTGCACTATTGTCACGCGGACACACCGAAGGATGCGCAACCAACGGAGCAAGCGCAACAGGGAGAAGGTTACAGCAGCGCCTCCAGAAGGTTGTCTGACATGACGTAAGATGGTATACTGAGAACATCAGTTTGTCCATGAAGAGAAGACGGAGGAGGCGGAACGGATGGCGCTAGTACAGCGAAACCGCATGAAACTGACACTAGAAGGGGCGAAATTGATTATTCAGGCATGTGAGGCGAAGTCGCGCGAGCTGGGACAGGACATGGATATCGCCGTGGTGGACGATGGGGGCAATCTGATTGCCTTCTGCCGTATGGACAACGCCCGCATTACCAGCATCGACATCGCCATCAACAAGGCGTTCACGGCAGCGGGCACGCGCCGGGGCACGCATGAGTATGCCACCATTGCCTCGCCGCAGGGCGGTGCGGCGTTCGGCATCCACGTGAGCAACCAGGGACGTTTTATGATTTTCGGGGGTGGCTTGCCCATTATCGTGGACGGTCAGGTGATTGGCGCTGTCGGCGTCAGCTCCGGAACCATTGAGCAAGACCGCATTGTGGCGCAGGCAGGCGTCGACGCCTTCTTGGAGGCACTTGCGGAAGAGGAGGAAGCCTCGAAGCAGCAGGGCTAACGCTGGGCGAGGCGCGCGCGAAAGTGCTCGATTGTGCGCCTCAGCCCCTCTTCTAAGCTGACCTGTGGCTCCCACCCCAGCAGTTGCCTTGCTCGTGTGATGTCGGGCTGGCGACGACGTGGCTCATCGGGAGAGAAGAAAGGACAAAATACAACAGGGCTGGCGCTACCGGTCAATTGCTTGACAAGCTGAGCAACCTCTAGCACAGTGCGCTCGTCTGGGTTGCCGATGTTGACGGGCTCGTGGTAGCCAGGCAGCTGCGAAAGCCGCCAGATGCCCTCTATCATGTCCGACACGTAGCAGAAGCTGCGCGTCTGCGTGCCGTCGCCGTACACCGTGATAGGCTCCCCGCGCAACGCCTGCCCGATGAAAGTGGGGATCATCCTGCCGTCGTCTGGGCGCATCCGTTCGCCGTAGGTGTTAAAGATTCGCACGATGCGCGTATCCAGACCGTGATGCCGATGGTATGCCATGGTCATCGCCTCGGCGAAGCGTTTACCTTCATCGTACGCACCGCGCATGCCCACCGGGTTGACGTTGCCCACGTAGTCCTCTGGCTGCGGGTGTACCAGCGGGTCACCATACACTTCCGAGGTAGAAGCCAGCACGTAGCGCGCCCCTTTCGCCCTCGCCAGCCCTAACGTCTTGTGCGTGCCCAGCGCGTTGACCTTCAGAATCTGGATGGGTTTGGTCGCGAAGTCCACCGGGCTGGCGGGCGAGGCGAAGTGGAAGATGATGTCTACAGGTCCGTCGATGTAGAGGTATTCCGTCACGTCCTGCTTGATGAAGCGGAAGCGTTCGTTGCCCGCGAGATGTACGATGTTCTCGATGCTCCCGGTAATGAGATTATCCAGCGCGATGACTTCGTAGCCCTCCGCCAGCAACCTGTCCACCAGATGCGAGCCGAGGAAGCCTGCTCCGCCCGTGACTACTGCTCGCGGCATCGCCTTCCCTCCCCCTACTGCGGCTCCATCACGGTCACATCCTTCTCCCTGCGCGCCGGTGTCACCTGCAACAGCTGCAGCTTTCCCTCGCGCCACACGCCTTCCACTACTGTCTTGCCAGTCGCGTGCAGACGGAACGAGACATCCCACTCCTTGTGCCAGGCGGGAAAAAGCAAGATGCGGTCGCCGTCGGTCTGCAGGAGCATCGTCTGAAGCGCGATCATTCCCCCACATCCGTGGTCCTGGTCGGGTATCCAGTCGTAGTTCGGTCCCCAGAAGGCGGGAAAGCGACTGCCAGGGTGCTTGGTGGCGAAACGCCTCGCCACCATCCGCTTCGCCTCCTCCACCAGCCCCAGCATGGCTGCCCAGATAGGGTCTTGTCGCCAGCCCTCGTTGCCCTTGTAGGGGCGGCGTGCGTAGGTGCGACGCGCTATCTCCAGGTCAGGCTTGCCGACGCCGTACAGTCGGTAGGGAAACACGGCGTACAGTTCGGGGTTTTCGGAGTTGATGGGGTCAGCCAGTATCTGCTGTGCGGGCAGCAGGAAGGTCTGTCCGTTCTCCCGCTTCTCAGGCAAGGGCGGCAGTTGCACCAGCAGACGCCGCCACAGGTTACGCCGCTCCGCCTCCCTGCCACTCAACGGCAGCCGTAGCAGCCCCTCCAGCGTCCAGCGCAGT
>JANWXG010000013.1 GCA_025057335.1 bacterium
CGCAGCGCCCGAGTGAAAGGCACAACCTGATTCGTCCAGAGGGAGCTGTCCGCGATGTTAATCCGCTTCCAGCGCTCCATCAGCTCCAGTATCTTCTCCTCCGTCTGCATCAGGCGGTCGTTATAACGGACGACGGTCACGTTGTTAGTCATCCACTCACCCAGCTCCTGATGCAGGCGGTAGGGGTTCTCGTCGCCCGTCATGCGCAGGATGCGCTGGTAGTCCTCTTCATGACGACGGCGTTCGCTCTCGTAGAGGCTGTCGGGCAGGCTGTCTGCCAGGCGCTCCAGCCCCTGCACATAGCGCACGACAGCATTGCCTGCCGTCTCGCCACCGAAGATGCAGGAGAGCAGAGCGTTCGCGCCCAGACGGTTCGCGCCGTGGTACTGGTATTCACACTCGCCCGCAGCGTACAGCCCAGCGATGTTGGTCATCTGGTTGCGCGTGCTCTCGGGATGCAGGAAGCCGTCGGGCGTGCGCTCGTAGTCCACCCACAAGCCGCCCATCGAGTAGTGTACGGCAGGAAACACGCGCATGGGCACCTCGCGCGGGTCTTCGCCCACGAACTTCAGGTAAATCTCCAAAATGCCGCCCAGCTTGCGCTCAATGACCTCGCGCGGCAGGTGTGTGATGTCCAGATAGACCTCGTTGCGCCCCATGATGCCGCGCTTCTGCGTGACGCACACCTCGAAGATTTCGCGCGTGGCGATGTCGCGCGGTACGAGGTTGCCGTAGGCAGGGTATTTCTCCTCCAGGAAGTACCAGCGGTCACTTTCTGGGATATCCTGCGGGCGTCGCTTGTCGTAGGGGTCTTTGGGCACCCACACTCGTCCGCCCTCGCCGCGAATGGCTTCGGACATCAGGCGCAGCTTATCCTCGCCGGGGATGGCGGTCGGGTGCACCTGGATGAACTCGCCGTTCGCGTAGTACGCGCCCTGCTGGTAGCAGATGCTGGCGGCGGAACCGGTGTTGATAATCGAGTTCGTGGACTTGCCGAACAGATACCCCGGGCCGCCCGTTGCCATCACGACGGCGTCGGCGCGGAAGGCGCGAATCTCCATCGTGTGCAGGTTCTGCGCCACGATGCCCCGGCACCGTCCCTCGTCATCCTTCACGATGCCCAGAAAATCCCAGCCCTCGTACTTATGCACCAGTCCCTCCACCTCGAAGCGGCGCACCTGCTCGTCGAGGGCATAGAGCAACTGTTGACCTGTCGTGGAGCCGGCGAACGCCGTGCGGTGGTGCTTGGTGCCGCCGAAACGACGGAAGTCCAGGAATCCTTCAGGGGTGCGGTTGAAGGGCACGCCCATGCGGTCCAGCAAGTAGATGATGCCCGGCGCGCGATAGCACATGCTCTTGACGGGCGGCTGGTGCGCCAGAAAGTCGCCGCCGTAGACGGTATCGTCGAAGTGTTCCTCCGGGCTATCGCCTTCCCCTTTGGTGTTGACAGCGCCGTTGATGCCCCCCTGGGCACAGACGGAGTGACTGCGCTTCACGGGAACCAGCGAAAACAGGTCTACCGGCAGCCCCTGCTCCGCGATTTTGATGACGGTCATGAGACCAGCGAGCCCGCCGCCTACAACGACTACACGTCCCTTTGCCATCGTGTCTCACCTCGTAAACCATTAGCGAAATGCGAAGAGCGCTGTCCATCCCAGCGCGGTCAGCAACACAAAGATGACCGCACACACCTTAGCACTCACCTGCTGAGAACGCTCGCTGACAGTGATACCCCAGCGGATGGCGAAGTTCCAAATGCCGTTCGCCAGGTGGAATGTCGCCGAGGTAATCCCCAGCAGGTAGAACGCGACCAGCCAGCCGTTGCTGAAGTACTCCTTCATGCCGTCGTAGTAGATGTTCGTGCCAAACAGACGGTGGCTGATGGTCGTGCCCCACACGTGGGCTGCGATGAAGACGATGAGGATGACCCCTGTCACCCGCTGCAACAGGTACATCCAGTTGCGCCAGTATCCATATCGCCCCACGTTCGCCTGTCCATGCGCTGTGATGACCAGACCGTACAGAGCATGGAACAGCAGGGGAATGAAGATGAAGCCCCACTCCAGCACGTGCAAGATGTGGCGAGGCATAGTTTTATTGAAGAAGTCAATGACCGCGTTGAACTTCTCGGGACCAGCCAGCGCGAAGGAGTTCAACGTGAGGTGCTGAACCAGAAAGATACCGATAGGAACAATCCCCGAAAGGGAATGGAGTTTATGCAAGACGTGATTGTCAGCTGCGATGATAGATCGGCGATGCGTTGTGGTAACAACTGCCATGCTAACCTCCTCTCGTTGAGGCGCGAACGTTGACTGCCTCCAGTATACCCCAGACGTTAACAGTGTGTAAATAGTGTGCGGAGCGACACTTCGCCGTCTAGAAAGGCGCCGTTTGATGGGAGGGCGAGGCTTCCGACGCGAGCGGGCGGGTTTTTTGGACTCACCAGGAGGTTCGCCCTCCAATCCGAACATCTGGGGAGCGAGGCTCCTGCCGAGCCGTTTTGCATCCCCAAAGCGCACCGCTTTGCACGACTACCAGCTTGACGGGGAACACTGTGACATGTGCATCCGAATCCCCTGTTTGTGGACGCGACAGAGCGCGTCCCTCCAAGTGAGGGGAACGGCTTCTGGAGGGTCACGCTCCGTGGTGACCTGCGAGTGGAGGCGACAGAGCGCCTCCCTCCAAGTGGAGGTGCGGTTTCTGGAGGGTCACGCTCCGTCGTGACCCTGTTCGTGGACGCGACGGAGCGCGTCCCTCCAGAGTGTGTAGAAAGGGGACACCCCTTCATCCTCCCGCTGAGAGAAGGGGAAAAACGTGCCTCTCTTGCATGGGGTGAGGGGTTACCTATCCCCCCCGCCCCCCTTCCCTGAGAAGGAAGGGGGAGAGGTCAACCTATCCCCCCTTGCCCCCCTTCCCTGAGAAGGAAGGGGGGAGAAGAGACACCCCTCTCTTTGTAGGAGAGGGGATGGGGGAGAGGTCAAAACTCCCCTCTCTTATTAGGAGAGGGGATGGGGGAGAGGTTCATACCAGAAGCAAGGAGGTGAACGCCAAATTGTGCAGGAGTTTGCAGTCAGAGATGATGCTCTGCTGCACATGGGCACGGGCGAGACGCCTGTGCCATACTTATCTTTCTGGCGGGAGGAGAGGGGAAGGGCTTTCGGATAGGGTACAATTGCTGTTGCAAAGGAGAAAACGGCTATGGAGAAGATTATTCTGGCATCGCCGCGCGGCTTCTGCGCGGGAGTTGCATACGCTATCGAGGTGCTCGATCTGGCGATTCAGGCGTATGGCGTACCAATCTATATGCGCCATGCGATTGTGCACAACGAACATGTGGTGCGCTCGTTCCAGCGGCGCGGCGTCATCTTCGTGGAGGAGATTTCGGAAATTCCCCCTGGCTCCACGGTGGTGTTCAGTGCGCACGGCGTGTCGCCAGCAGTGCGACGCGAGGCGGCAGAGCGCCACCTGCGAGTGATTGACGCTACCTGCCCGCTGGTCTCCAAAGTGCATCGTGAGGTGATGCGCTTCGCCTCGCAGGGATACCACATCCTGTACATCGGGCACGCGGGGCATGTAGAGGCGTTAGGCACGATGGGGCATGCTCCCGAACGGATGACGCTAGTGCAGACGGTGGAGGACGCCGAACGGGTGCAGGTGCCTGAAGGCAAGCTGGCGGTCACTACGCAGACCACGCTGAGCGTAGACGAGGTGGAGCGCATTATGACGGTACTGCGCCGACGCTTCCCCCACCTCGTAACGCCCCCTAAAGAGGACATCTGTTACGCCACCACCAACCGCCAGCGCGCGGTGAAGGAGCTAGCGAAGCACTGCGACCTGATTCTGGTGGTGGGTAGTCGCAGCAGCAGCAATTCCAACCGCCTGCGTGAGGTGGCGATGGAGGCAGGAGCTTCCGCCTACCTGCTGCTGGAGCCCGAAGAGGTGCGTCCAGAATGGCGTACGGACTACCGTTGCGTCGGCATTACGAGCGGTGCTTCCACCCCGGAAAGTTCGGTGGAAGCCATCATCGGCGAGCTGCTGCGTGGGCAGGAGCATGTTCCCGTGCAGACGCTGGAAACGGCGAGGGAGGATATCACCTTCCTTCCCCCACGCGCGCTGGTCGCGAGCGCGGGGGCGTCGTCCCGTTGAGCCGAGTTCTGCCCAGAAAAAGCGTGTTCTCTTCACAGCACAGCGCCCCCTGCCCGAGGAAGCAGGGGGCGCTGTGCTGTATTGTGGGGCTAAGCGCCCAGATACCATTCGCTGCCGCGCATGCGCTGCAGACGGCGTACCCGCTCCTGAATGGGTGGGTGGGTCATGAACAGGCTCATCAGGGCGCTGCCCCATCCCTTGAGCGGGTTGACGATGAACAGGTGCGCAGTGGAGGGCGAGGCATGCATCATCGGCACTCGGCTCGCTGCCTGCTCTAGCTTCAGCAGGGCGTTTGCCAGCCCATCGGGGCTACCGGCAAGTCGCGCGCCTGTAGCATCTGCCTCGTACTCGCGAGCGCGCGAAATCGCCAGCTGGATGAGCATCGCCGCAATCGGCGCCACAATCATGATGAGCAACCACACCAGAGGGTTCTGTCCTTCGCCCTCTTCGCTGCGCATCCCGCCAAAGATGGCTGCCCAGCGCGCCATGTCCGCGAGCAGCATCACTGCGCCCGCAATGGTTGCGACCACAGTCATCGTCAGCGTGTCGCGGTGCTTGATATGCGCTATCTCGTGCGCGATGACGCCTTCCACTTCGTCGTAGTTCAAAAGGTTCAGCAACCCGGTCGTGACCGCCACCGCACCATGCGCTGGGCTGCGCCCTGTTGCAAAGGCGTTCGGCTGCGGCTCCTCAACCACGTAGAGGCGCGGCATCGGGATGCCCGCTCTTTGCGCGAGGCGCTCAGTCATGCGGAACAGCTCGGGCGCCTCCGCTGGCGACAACTCGCGCGCGCCATACATCCTGAGCACAATCTTATCGCTGAACCAGTAACTGGCGAAGTTCATCACGAGCGCCAGCAGGAACGCAACGGTCGCACCACCTGGACCGCCGATGACGTCGCCTATCCAGATGAACAGTGCCGTCAGCGCGACAAGCAGCAGTCCAACCTTGAGCGTGTTCATGTGCCTCCCTCACCTCCTAAGCTGGTAAAAAACCTTCACCGTCGTCCACAGGGATACGGTGAAGGTCTCGCGCGTTTTTACTGCGGACACCGGCGCAGAGGCGTGTTGACGATGCCCGCACCTGCTTTCGCAGGGGCTACTCCCCTTCCGTAAAATATTATACCCTGTCTTGGCTCATTGTGTTTCATAGCTGCGCTTCTTATGCAAGAGTGAGAGGCACAGGAACCCCTCTTCCCCTCGTGGAACATAGTAAAGGAGAGGGGGTGTTATGTCATTGCTCTACAAACCCGACTGGGATCAAGTAAAGCCGCGTTTCATGGCGTGGTGGGCGCGTGAGGAAATAGAGGGTCCTCTGCTCATCGTGCATGCGCCGCGTGAGAAGCCACTGATACAGGTTCCACCTCCTCCCGCCGACCCCACCCCCGAGCAGCGGTGGCTCGATATCGAATACCGCATCACGGCGGCGGAGTGGCAGTTTGCCCATACCTACTACGCAGGAGATGCCTTCCCCTGGTTCGATACCAACCTTGGTCCAGGGAGCCTTGCCATCCACCTCGGTAGCCCGCCTCATTTTGACCACACGACGGTCTGGTACGGCAGGGCGTTCGGCGACATCACCACTGCGCAGATACCGCCTTTCAACCCTGACGAGAAGTACTGGAAGGTCAACACTGAGATGGCGCAGCAGGGGATGGAACACTTTCGCGGCAAGGCGCTCGTGAGCTTCCCCGACCTGATTGAGAACCTAGATACGCTCGCCTCGCTACTGGGCATCGAGCAGCTGCTCACGGCGTTGGTAGACCATCCCGAGCACGTGCACCGCTTGCAAGAGGACGTGCTGGAGCGCTACTTCGACTACTATGACGCCTTCGAGCCCCTCATTCGCGATGAAGACGGCGGCACCGTGTTTTCGGCTTTCCACATCTGGGGAATCGGGAGAACCTGCAAGCTGCAGTGCGATATGTCGTGCATGATTAGCCGGAAGCAGTTCGAAGAGTTCGTGCTGCCCTACCTGGAGGCGCAGTGCGAGCGACTCGACAACACCATCTACCACCTAGACGGCGTGAACGCGATACAACATCTGGATGCAGTGTGCAGTATCTCGCGGCTGAACGCTGTCCAGTGGACGCCTGGCGCAGGACAGCCTCACGCAGGCGACCCGCGCTGGTATCCGCTATACCGAAAGGCGTTGGAGGCTGGCAAGGGGATACTGGCTCTCGGAGTGCCTCCTGAAAGCGTGCAGCCGCTGGTGGAAGCGCTCGGCACGCGCGGCGTGCTCATCAGCACGTGGGCAGACAGCCCCGAAGAGGCGGACGAACTGGTGAAGCAGTCCAGAAAGTGGAGACGGCAGGCATGATACGCGAGCTAGGCTGGAAGCCCGACTTCGGCAGGACCGTCGAGCGCTTCGAGGCATGGTGGCACGGCGAAATCCTCGATCGTCCCCCTGTGACGCTACATGTGCTTCCGTCGCGTCCGTATCGGGGCCCGGTGAAGCAGCATGCTCGCCTGCGCGAGCGATGGATGGATGTCGAGTATGTGGTGGATGCTGCTATCGCGTGGATGGAGTGCTGTGACTACGTGGGCGACGCCTTCCCCCTGTTCTGGCCCAACCTTGGGCCAGAAATCACTGCTACGCTGTTCGGCTGTGAACTGGAGTTCTCCAAGACCACGAGCTGGTCGAAGCCTGTCGTGCATGAAGCGGAGGGATGGCATCGCATCCTGCAGATGGAGCCTGATTTCAGCAATCCCTATTGGCAGACGGTAGAGCGCATGACCGACTACGCCATCCAGCGGTGTGAGGGGCGCTACGTGGTGGGCATCACCGACCTACACGGCAACTACGATATCCTCGCTGCGCTGCGCGACCCGCAGGCGCTATGTCTGGACATGGTAGATGCTCCAGACCTCATCGTGCAGGTGGGTAGACACGCGGCGAGGGCATTCGTGCAGGCCTTCGAGCGTAGCTACGAGAAGGTCTCGGCGTCGGGCTTTGGTAGCACTACCTGGGCACCAGCCTACTACGAAGGGAGATTCTACGTGCCCAGCTGCGACTTCTGGCTGATGGTCTCCCCAGAGATGGCGCGGGAAATGATTCTGCCCTGCATCCTGCAAGAGATGGAGCCACTAGAGCGCAGCATTTTCCACCTAGACGGCGTGGGCGCGCTAAAACATTTGCACCTGCTTCTGGAGATACCCCATCTACAGGCGATACAGTGGGTGTATGGGGCGGGACAGGGACCAGCAACGCGCTGGATAGACGTATATCGTCAGTGCCTGCAGGCAGGCAAAAGCGTGCAGGTTTTAGCGGAAACGGCGCAGGATGCGCTGCGGGTACTCGAAGCCGTAGGGGCAAAGGGCGTGTGGCTAACGGTAAGCGAGGCGTTCCGTAGCGTGGAAGAGGCGGAAGCGTTCCTGCGAGCGGTCGCTGCATCGTCGTCATCTGCCCTCATAACATCTTGGCAACCAGGTCCAGAGTAGCGTGTATCGAGCGCGAGACCTCTTCCGACCCATCGTCGCGCTGCGCCTCCCAACGCAGGTAGTGTAGTGCTGCCTGCTCGAGGGCGCACTTCACCGCCGCCATCTGGTAAATGATGTCTGACGGCGAACGCCCCTGCTTCACCATGCGTTGTAAGCCGCGCACCTGTCCTTCAATGCGCTTCAAACGGTCGAGGATCTCCGCTGGTACACTCGTGTCGTCTTGTTGCCTTGTCACCGCTGACTTCTATACCTCCTACCAGTATCCGGTTCTATCTTCTCCACACCGAGCCGATATCCTCTGGTATTCTCAACAGTTGCAGCCACTGACGATACTGCTGCAGGCGGAACGGTCGGTTGCCCGCGAGGTAGTGGTTAAGGTACTCCCGCCCCTGCTCATCTCGCCAGCGAATCAGCCAGAGGGCAGGTGAGGAGATTTGCGGGATGGCGCCGACGACCGACTTGTCGTTCGGCTCCACATGATACGCCGCCGCCAGCAGGAGTAGGTCGCTTTCGGCGTCCACTACCTCCACCTGCCCCTCCGCAGGCTGCAGCGTGTCGTTGACCACGATGAGCGTATGCATCCCTGCTTCCGGTTCGCTCAGCATGGCGCACACATCGGTTTGCACGCGCTGCACATACACGTAAGCGAGCTTCTTGCGGTAGTAGTAGTCCACGATGGCGTCGGAGATGATGGGCCAGCCGTCGCGCAGGTTCCACCACAGGATGCCTGTCGTGCGCCACTTGCGCTGTCGCCATCGCTCGATAAAGAACTTCAACGCCTCCGCTTGGCTGATCTGCGAGGCGAGGATGAAATCGTCGAGGTTGTCGGGCACCGCGTCGAAGAGCACGGCAATCTGCTTTGCCATGAGCGGGATGCGGTAGTTAAAGTCTGTCATACGGGGCAGGGGGCGTGTGGCATGCGTGAGCCACTGCTCGTTGCCCTGCCAGTGCCACAGGTACTCAGGTTCCATCATCTGCTCCAGCGTGCGACGGTCGGGACAACCGTGATAGCCGATTTCACTCACGAAGTGCGCCAGCGAGTAGGTGTAGGTTGGCCCCTTGAAGTCGTCACGCGGTCCCCAGAGATGCTGCTCTGGAGTGAGGTTGGTGTCGCCCCCGCGACGGATGACCTCCTCGCTCACATAGGGCGAGCTGGGCAAGTAGGGGCGGAAGGGGTCTAACTGCCGTACGACCTCCGCCAGCACCTGTCGGCTGATTTTGTCGGTATTCGGGTCGATACCCGTGCCCGTCCAGAAGTAGGTGTGGTCGATTTCGTTGTTGCCGCACCACAGCACGAGGCAAGGGTGATTGCGGAGACGTCGCACTATCTGCTCTGCTTCTGCCTTCATCGCAGGGATAATCTCGTCGGGATAGATGGCGCAGGCGAGAGCAAAATCTTGCCAGACCATTATCCCATGTTCATCGCAGAGGTCAAAGAATCGGTCGGATTCATATACATTTCCTCCCCAGCAGCGCACCATGTTGCCATTTAGGTCTAACAGCATCTCCACAGTCGGCTGCACGTGCTGGATGTCGCGACTGTGGAAGGCGTCCAGCGGCACCCAGTTCGTGCCCTTCGCGAAGACCTTCACGCCGTTCACCACGAACACAAACTCGCCCGGCTCCTCAGGCGTTGTGATGTCTGTACGGCGCAGTTCCACTGTGCGGATGCCGAGACGGCAGCGGTGTATATCCAGCACGTTGCCCTGCCCGTCCAGCAGCTCTGCTGACGCCTCATACAGGGCAGGCTCGCCGTAGCCGCGCGGGTACCATAGGTCTACCCCTTGCAGGTGGAGCTGGGCTCGACCGTGCGTATGGAAGACGGGGTGCAGGCTTTCGTGGGCGACGCTCCCCTCGCGCGACAATCGCAGCCGTACCTGCCAGTCGTCGAGGTAGTGCTGGTCTGTCGTGAAGTCCCAGTCCACGAACAGCACGGCGGAACGACGCGGGGGGTCTACCGCAGTGGTTGCCCAGTAGACTGTGCGCCAGCGGGTGGGCGGGAGGAACTGCAGGTACACATCGCGCCAGATGCCTGCGCTGACGACGCGCGGCATGATGTCCCAGCCGTAGCAGTGGGGCGGTTTGCGTACGGTCAGCGACTCATAGCCACAGGGCAGTGCGCTTTCGAAGGGAGCTGGCGTGCGTTCACGCCCCTCCAGCACCGCCGAGCGTATGCGCACTACCAGCTCATTATCCCCCGCCTGCAGGGCGGATGTGACGTCAAACCGATGGGGAATCAGCATGTTCGCCGCCTCGCCGACGAGCACGCCGTTTAGCCACACCTGGGCAAGGCAATCCAGCCCCTCGAAGACCAGTTCGGCGGTGTGCCCTTCTGGCGGCGCGGGCGCTACGAATTGCTTGCGATACCACCACTCGTAGGTCTCATACTCGCGCAGGAGGTAGATGTTGTTTCCGACCGAGAGCTCAGGCAGGACGCCCGCGCGCATCAGGTCCAGTTCCACGTTGCCTGGCACTACGGCAGGTATCGTGGGAATAGTGTTCCAGTCTACGGCGTCTACTGATACATATTTCTGGCGCTGTGGCTGGTAGCTCAGCTGCCATTCGCCGTTGAGTTCTACCCGCGTCATCCTCTCCTCCTTGCGTCCGATGCTCAGGAAAAGCCTCGCCAAAATCTGGGCAGGGAAGGCGTGGTTATCCGTATATTCTCCGTAGGGCGGATGCTTTCCCCTGCGCATGACCTCTCAGCCGTTGCGACGGGGCGGAGACGCACTGAAGTGCGCTACTACAAACGGCGCGAGGGGGCGTGTGGGCAAGGTAGGTTTTTTCGGCTCGCCGGGCGGTTCGCCCTCCAACTGTTCTGGAGGGCGAGGCTCCTGCCGAGCCACCTTCCCTGTCATGCTGGGCGCACACGAAGCGGGTCTACCAGGCGTTAAACCGAGATTCTTCGCTCCGCTCAGAATGACAACTGGAGGGCGAGGCTCCTGCCGAGCCATCAGCCCCCTGTTGTCCTCCCGCATGCCAATCTGTAGGGGCGCACGACCGTGCGCCCCTACTCGCAGAGAGGTTCGTCCTTCAGTCCGTGCAAGTGGTGGGCAGGGACCGTGCCAAGCCGTTGCGATGAGGCTGAAGGTGGGGGCAGTGGGCAAGAGCGGAGAGCCTTCGCTCACGCGCCCCTTGTCATGAAGGCGCCTTTTGTGTTAATCTGTTGCACGGCACAGGACAACGCTAGCGCGAGCGAGGGGCGAAGGTGGCAATCGTCGAAACGCACCACCTGACGAAGCAGTATGGTCAGCTGGTGGCGGTAAACAACCTCAACCTGCGCATCGAGGAGGGAGACATCCTCGGCTTCATCGGTCCGAACGGCGCGGGCAAGACCACCACTATCCGCATGTTAGCCACGCTGCTGGAACCGACCAGCGGCACCGCCACCATCGCGGGGCACGATGTGGTTAAGGAGCCTGAGGCGGTGCGCCGAATCATCGGTTACATGCCCGACTTTTTCGGCGTGTATGACGATGTGAAGGTGTGGGAATATCTAGACTTTTTCGCCAGCGCGTATCGGGTGCCTCGCTCGGAGCGTCAGCAGCTGATTGAGGACGTGTTGGCGCTGACCGACCTGTCGCATAAGCGGGATGACTATGTAGAGGCGCTCTCGCGGGGCATGAAACAGCGTTTATGCCTCGCGAAGACGTTGCTGCACAACCCGCAAGTGCTGCTGCTGGACGAACCAGCGGCGGGTCTAGACCCCCGCGCCCGCATCGAAATCAAGGAACTGCTCAAAGAGCTGCGCAACATGGGCAAGACCATCCTCATCTCCTCGCATATCCTGCCTGAACTGGCGGACATCTGCAATAAGATTGCCATCATCGAGCGGGGCGAGCTGCTCATCAGCGGCGAGATTGGTGCCATCATGCGCCAGCTCACCGGCTCGCACGTGCTGGAGATACGGGTTGCTGATGAGCCTGATACTGCCGTGCAGGTACTACAGAGCCAACTGGGGGACATCCGTGAGGTACGGGTGGAGGATGGGGTGATCCGGGCACACTACGTAGGACCGCCTGGCGAGCACTACCGCGTGGTGTGGGCGCTGGCGGAGAAACGGGTGAAGGTGCTCTCCTTCGCAGAACAACCCACTAACCTAGAGGATATCTTCATGCGTGTGACGCAGGGGGCGGTGCAGTAGTGCTGGAGCGGTTAGAGAACCCTGTGTTTCGGCAGAGCTCGCGCCAGCGCATGCGCGGAGGCAAGACGTATGGCTGCCTGATAGCGTATCTGCTGGTGCTGGGGCTGGTGGTGGTCATCTCTTACGAGCAGTTCGTTTCCGCTAGGGTTTTTCCTACCACGACAGGCTTGGCGCAGGTGTTGTTCGATACACTCGTGACGACTCAGTGGTTCCTCGTGGCCATCATCACTCCTGCCTTGACCGCTACCGCCATCACGATGGAACGTGAACAGCGCACCTTTGACCTGCTCTTGCTCACTCCGCTGTCACGCTTTGCGATTGTGTGGGGTAAGTTCCTGTCGGCGATGGCGTTCGTAGTGGTGATGGTGGTGTGTGGCACGCCACTGGTCGCGCTGCTGTTCTGGATGGGCGGCATCGACTTGTGGGCAGCGCTCGAGCGTTATGCTCTGATACTGCTCAGCGGCGTGTTACTTGCCTCGTTCGGGCTGACGATGAGTGCTATCTGTTCCACGTCTACGTTGTCCATCCTGTTGACATACGGCGCCTTCGTAAGCAACTACTTTGTCATATTGCTAGCAGGGGTGGCGATGGTGGTGGCGCGCGCCTTCGGCGGCGGAGCAGGACTGAGCCTCACTGCCTTGCTGCCCAGCTGGTCTGCATGGCAGGTTTGGGCGTTCGGCATTGGCGCTACGTTGCTCGCCACCTGGCTGCAGCTGCAGATTGCAGCCAACTACTTGCTCCCTGACCCGCGACAGGGCGCATGGAAGACCCGTCTGCTGACAGGCGCGCTGTTCTTGCTCGCGCTCACGGCAGCGGTCTCTTTGGGCAGGGGCGCTGCGGCGAGTACGGCAAACATCCGACAATACATGGTTATTGTCTGCACGATGTTTCTGGTATGGACAGTGCCCATGCTGGCGACGGGGGTGCCCCTTCAGGGGCGCCGGTGGATAGAGTGGCTGCACCCGCGTAGTCTGCAGGTAGGCTCTGTGCAGAGCGTACCCCTGTTCGTGGCGCTCCTGCTCCTAATGGGCATCGTCGCAGACCAGTTCCTGCCTGCCCCACTGCGTTCGAGCCCACTGGCGTGGGCATATGCTGCGGCTTACCTCTGGTGGGTATGGGCGCTGGGATACTTCTACTCTTTCCGCATCCGCAACCGCTGGGGGGCACTGTTCGCGCTGATAGGCACCTTGTACTTTTTCGCGCAGGTGTTCGCTAATCTCGCCAACGCTTTTGATCGGCGCGTGTGGTTCTACCTTGCGGGGGTGACGGCTCCCGTAGAGCTATTCGACCAGCCGAGCGACTTCGCGGTATGGGTACCGGTATACCTGATTTTGGGCTTGCTCAGCGTATGGAGTACCAACCTGCTAGAACGGAGGAGGGAACGACGTCTACAGCAGGGTAGCACGCGATGAAATGGTGTGAGGTACACATCATCGTTGCTGCTGAGGCGCAGGAGGCAGTCGCGGAGCTCTGCCGACAGGTGGGCGCACAGGGTGTGCAGCTGGAGGCGGACCGGGTAATTACTGCTTTCCCCGTGACAGAGTGGTTGCAGAAGCATCTGCAGCGGTTGCGGGGGGAGCTGTCTCGTCTTCCTGAATGGGGGCTTCCGCCAGTGCAGCGCATCGAGCAGCGCGAGCGCGACGAGTCAGAGTGGGCGGAGAGCTGGAAACGGTTCTTCCACGTGCTGCACCTGGGAAAACGCCTCGTGGTGCAACCTTCCTGGGAGGAGTATGAGGCTCAAGAGGGGGAGGTGGTGATTGCGCTCGACCCGGGCATGGCATTCGGTACAGGACAGCACGCTACTACGCAATTGTGTCTAGAGTTTTTGGAAGAACTAGTACTTCCTGGGATGCAGGTGGTGGACGTAGGCACAGGGTCGGGCATCTTAGCTATCGCGGCGGCAAAGTTGGGGGCGTCGTCGGTATGGGCGGCAGATAGCGACCCTGTGGCGGTGTTGACGGCGGAACGCAACGTGATTCGTAATGGCGTGCAGCGGGTGGTGTCTGTGCAGCGGGCGGAAGGATGCGAAGGTGCTCCGCCTTGCGACCTGCTGGTGGCGAACATCAGCACGGAGGTCATCCTGCAACTGCTTCCCGACTTCTCCCGATGCCTGCGCCGAGGGGGCTGGCTGGTGGTCAGCGGCATCCTCACGGAGCGTCGGGAGGGAGTTCGTGTGGCGCTGTCGAGGACGCCCTGGTACCAGGCGCAGGTTCGTGAACGTGGCGAATGGTGCGCGTTCGCCGCACGGAGAGGGTGAACCGTGCCCAAGCATCGCTTCTTCGTCTCCCCCGAGCAGTTCTCCGACGGCATCGTGCGCATCGTTGGCGAGGACGCTCGGCAGATTCGCGTGGTGTTGCGCTTACAACGCGGCGACGAGGTAGGCGTGCTGGACGGGTCGGGGAGGGAGTACCGCTGCGTGCTGGAACAGGTCAGCGTAGGCGAAGTAATGGCGCGCGTGGCTTCTTGGGAGCTGATACCTCAGGACGCCGAGATGCACATCACTGTCATTCAGGCGCTGGCGAAGGGCGACAAGGTAGAGCAAGTTATCCAACACGGCACGGAGATTGGTGTCTCGCGTTTCGTGCTGGTGCAGACCGAGCGCAGCGTGATGCGGCTGGACGGCGAACGCGCTCGTAGCCGGGTAGAACGCTGGCGGCGCATCGCCAAAGAGGCGGCGGAACAGGCGCACTGCCTTCGGATACCTGAGGTAGAGGGGGTCTGGTCGCTGCCGTATGCTCTACGTCAGATGGGTGAGACGCCCCTTCTAGCGTTGCATCCCGATGAGAGCTGCTCTTCGCTGGCGGATTGGGTGCGGGCACGCCCCGTGCTGGAAGCGGTAGCTCTGGTGGTAGGACCAGAAGGTGGTTTGACCGAAGAGGAGGTTCGGCTCTGCCAGCAACATGGTGCTACTTGCGTCTCGCTCATGCGTCGCATCCTGCGCACGGAGACCGCCGCGCTGGTAGCGGTCAGCCAGCTGCTCATCGCGGCTTCCCTGTGGCAGAGCGAGCCTCGCTAACAAGGGAAGGGAAGTTGGGGGAAAGCCTCTCAGAAGACCTGTTGCGTGACACATCAGCGGGGGAGGGGCGCGGGCGGCTCTCCTCCCCCCTGCCTCATCGCGTTCAGTTCAACATCGTATCGCTGCCCGGTTTGCGCACAATGATGAATCCCAGCGCTGAATCCTGCGGGAGCTTCTTGCCTTCCTGCAGGATGGTTTTGATGATTGCCTCCGCCATGCGCACGCGCTCCTCGATCTCCTCCTGGCGCGCCTTCAGCTCCTTCACTACCTGCTCCAGATACGCCTGCCGGATTTCCAGCTCGCGCACGCGCTGCTGAATCTGACGCGACTGCTCATACAGCCGCTTAATCTCGGCGGGCTGTATCGCCTCCATGACTTGCTCGCGCAGTTTCTCGTCTCGCAACAGCAGGTCGATGATGGTCTGTGCCGTGATGCCTTCCATTGGTCCTCAATCACCTTTCCCAGGATGTCGCTGATTCCTATTTTACCGTCTCCAGCACACGGTCGCAAGATGCGGAGCAAACCACGTACTTGGTCAAGCGAGCCTCACCTAGGGGTGCCTGCGCCGTTTCGCACCAGCACCCGCCTGCGTACGAGCGCCAGTTCGCGTCCCTCCGTGTCCACCGCGCGCGCCTCCAGCACGTATTCACCATCGGCGACCTGCGTGCTGTCCCAGCGAAAGATGGTCGGCAGCACGTTGGAGGTGCCCACTGGGTAACCGTCCACTGTCAGAAAGACGAACTGTACCCTTTCGGCGTAGCGCGCAGTGACCTCCAGATTCAACATGCCACGCACGACGGGCAGTTTCTCCCTTTCAGCGCGTAACAGGCTGCGCTGCACAGCGCTCTGCCCTTCGCCAGGCAGGGCGGCAGCTACCACCTCGCGCACTCTTTGCGCCTGCCCCTCATCCGCCGCCACCACTCGCAACACCCACACATCTCCCACACGGTAGCGATACCCGGGCGGCAAGGAGAACGCTATACGCCCTTCCTGGTAGAGCAGCTGGGCGGATGCGCCCTCCTCTAGGGGGCGGAAGAGCACCGATTCGGGAGGGATGTCCGTGTGCAAAGCGCTGACCGAGGCGACGCCCGCTGCGGCGAGGGCGATGCTGTGCTGCTCATTGTATTGCATCAGCCACAACCCCTTGCGCTGTATCGTCGCCGTGCGGGCGGGAAGCTGGGAGGAGTTGATCTTCTGAGGGAGGGACAGTACACGTCCGATGGTCGTGAAGTGCGCCCCATTGTCCACGCTGATGCTCACCGTACCCCCAGGGAGTAACACGATGCGCGCCCGGAACGACTCGACCTGCGCCAGCACAGGAAGGGCGCATAGCAGGAGAAGGACGGCGGTTTGCCCTGCGAGCCAGTACAGGCGTTCCCCCTCCCCGCGTCGGGAAGGGGGAACAGAGGAGGTTTTGCGCGTCGCGAACCTCATCGCGCTGCGACAGCAATCGCCTCGGCGCGTCTGGCGGTCTCGGTGACCTCGATCATACGGTCTAGCGCCACGCGCGCCCAGTGTGCCACCTGCTCAGGGACTCGAATCTGGTTGACCACGTTGCCCGCAACCAGATTCTCCAGCGCCCAGCAGAGGTAGGACGGATGGATGCGGTACATCGTGGAGCAGGGGCATACAATCGGGTCCAGGCACATGATGAATTTGTCGGGATGCTCCGCGGCGAGACGGTGTACGAGGTTAATCTCCGTGCCCACTGCCCACTGGCTGCCTGGTGGTGACTCGCGGATGACCTTGATGATGTACTCTGTGGAGCCGTCGCAGTCGGCGGCTTCCACCACCTCACGCCGACACTCTGGATGCACGACGACGCGGATGCCCGGGTACATCTTGCGCGCGGCTTCTATCTGCGCTACCGTGAAGCGCATGTGCACTGAGCAGTGTCCTTTCCACAGGATGAGTCGGGCGCGTCGGAGCGCCTCTTCTGTGTTGCCGCCGAGCGGGAGGTCGGGGTTCCATACCACCATTTCCCTGTCGGGGTCGATTCCCATCTTGATGCCCGTGTTGCGCCCGAGGTGCTGGTCTGGGAAGAACAGCACCCGCTCGCCTCGTTCGAGCGCCCAGGTCAGAATAGCTCTGGCGTTGGAGGAGGTGCACACAATCCCGCCGCGCTCGCCGCAGAAGGCTTTGAGGTTGGCAGCGGAGTTCATATAAGTGACGGGCACGATGCTTTCGGGCGGGAACAGGCTGGTCAGTTCGCGCCAGCAAGCGCGCACCTGGTAGATGTTCGCCATATCCGCCATCGAGCAGCCCGCCGACAGGTTGGGCAGGATGACCTTCTGGTAGTCTGGGGTGAGGATGTCGGCGGTCTCCGCCATGAAGTGCACGCCGCAGAAGACGATGAACTCTGCCTCGGGATGGCGAGTGGCGTCACGGGCGAGTTTATAGCTGTCACCGCGATAGTCGGCGTGCTGGATAATCTCATCGCGCTGGTAGTGATGTCCCAGAATCACCACACGCTCTCCCAGCGACCGCTTCGCGTGGCGAATGCGCTCATGGGTTTCCTCGTCGGAGAGCTGGGAATACTCTGGTGGCAACGGAGCCTGTACCATCTCTCGCTTATCCTTTCTATGCTGGACGCCAGTCCCGGTTGCACGGGACGGGGATGTTGACGCCAGCAAATGATGTGGTGTGTTGTGTCCATAAGTATACCGAATCGGCTCGGCAAGATGCAACCGCTAACGCCCCTCGTGATGCGCACGCAGGATTATCGTGGGCATCCGAAAAATTGTGATAATGAGACTCAGCGTGAGGAGAGGGGCGCAGGGGGAACCTGCGTCGTGAGAGGAGAGCCGACAATGCAGGTTGTGGCTGTAGTGTTAGCGGCGGGAGCATCTACCCGTATGGGCAGCCCCAAGATGCTGCTTCCCTTCGGGGATAAGACAATTATAGAGACCGTACTGGACCACGTTACCGCTTCTCAGGTATCGCACACAGTGGTCGTCCTGGGCTACGGGTGGACTAAAATCTACAATCTGATAGAGCATCTGCCCGTGGAGGTGATTGTCAATCCGCGTCCAGAACAGGGGATGATTTCCTCGGTGCAGTGGGCAATCGCGCAGATGAACCAAAGCGCAGACGGTATACTGATTGTGCTGGGCGACCAGCCCCTCATCCCCACCTGGGTACACGACACGCTGATAGACGCCTTTACCTATCGTCCCGACAGGATTATCGTACCTACCTACGAGGGCAAACGAGGGCATCCCGTGCTGTTCAGCGCCCGCTTTCGGGAGGAGATATTGAACCTGCCCACGGACAGAGGCTTGAACACTCTACTGCACACACACCCTGAGGCGGTGCACGAGGTGCCCGTCGACACTGATACCATCCTGCTGCAAGTCAACACACCTGAGGAATATCAACAGATACTGGAGCGAGCCAGGCAAGCGTGAGGGAAAGACTACCCCTGCTCTCCCCTGCGCCCTCCTGCAGCGAGTAGTGGTTAGAACATTACTTCGTGTTGCTGGCGGTGGATGGCTTGCATGAAGCCTATCGCGAGGAAGCACGTGATGACCGCCGTGCCCCCGAAGCTGACAAAAGGTAGCCATACTCCCACTACGGGCAAGATACCGATCACCATGCCCGTGTTGACGATGATGTGGTAGGCGAAGAAGGTCGTGATGCCTGCGGCGATGAGGCGGGCGTAGGCACGATGCGCTTGCAGAATCAGTCGCAAGAACCGCCAAAGCAGAAGGGCGTATGCGGATAGCAGCGCGACACTGCCTACAAAGCCCGTCTCTTCCGCAATGACCGTGAAGATGAAATCGGTATGCTGTTCGGGGATGAAAAGCAGTTCGTTCTGCGTGCCCTGAAACAGCCCTTTGCCGAACACCTGTCCCGAGCCGACGGCGATGCGTGCCTGGATAATCTGGTATCCCGAGCCGCGCGGGTCGCGTTGCGGGTCTAGGAACGCAATGAGGCGGCTCTTCTGATACTCTTCCAGAATGTTCAGATGCCACAGCGCCACAAACGCCAGCGCCCCGATGGCAAGCACTGCGCCCAGATGCTTGAAATTCGCCCCCGCCAGCAGCATCATGCCGAACCAGATAGCCATCACCACCAGCGAGGTGCCCAGGTCGGGCTGCTTGAAGATGAGCAGCACAGGCAAGCCGATGTACGCCAGTGACTGCACTAAGGTTCGGGGACTGCGCACCTTCTCTTCGCGGCTTGCCAGCCACGCCGCAAGGGTCAGAATGACAAACAGCTTCGCCAGCTCGGAGGGCTGCAGGTGGAATCCGCCTGGCAGCGGTATCCAGCGCTGCGAGCCTTTGGTCACCTTGCCAAAAAAGTCCACGTAGACGAGCAGCCCGATGTTGACCACATACAGTAGCCGAGTCCACCGCTGCCACCAGTGGATTGGGAAATAAGCGACCACTAGCATCGCGGCGACGCCGATGCTCATGGCGATCGCCTGCTTGCGCATGAAGAGCAGACTATCCCCCTGTGCCCGACGCGCACTGTAGATAGCCACCAGACCCACTGCGCACAGCAATAACGCGATAGCGATGGTTGTCCAGTCCAGCTCTCGGAGATATTTTCTCATCCTTGCTCGCTTCCCTGGCGAGTCCAGTGTATCAGTTTTGTAGGGAGAGGGCAAGGGGGCTAGGGAAGCCATGTTGCATTTCACCTCCGCTTGTGCAAAAATACAGGTAAGGATGAACCGCTTGGAACTGGCAAGACGAATAGACCACACTCTGCTGCGCCCGACGGGCACGTATGCCGATGTTGTGCGGCTATGCGAGGAGGCGTTGCAGTATCGCTTCGCCAGTGTGTGCGTGCAGCCGTGCTGGGTGGAGCTGGCTGCGCGTCAGCTGGCGGGAAGCGATGTCGCGGTCGGCACAGTAGTGGGGTTCCCTCTGGGCGCGAACATGCCTTCGGTCAAGCTGTATGAGGCGGAGCAGGCGCTGGCAGCAGGGGCGACGGAGCTGGACATGGTGATTGCGCTTCCCGCGCTGAAGTCGGGAGACTGGCGCGCTGTGCGCCACGAGATAGAGCAGATTGCCTGCCTGTGCCGTTCCGCACAGCCTCCCGCAGTGCTGAAAGTCATTATCGAATGCTGCTACCTGACGCAGGAGGAGAAGATTCGGGCGACGCATGTGGTAGCGGAGGCAGGCGCCGATTTCGTGAAGACCTCTACGGGCTTTGGGGAGGGAGGCGCCACCCTCGAAGATGTGCGTCTGCTGCGGGCTGCTGCGCCATCCCATCTGAAGGTGAAAGCGGCAGGAGGTATCCGCACGCTCAGCCTCGCGTTGGAGCTGTTGCAGGCGGGAGCCGACCGCCTGGGCACCAGCAGCGGCGTCGCCCTGCTTCAGCAGCTGGAGGAGGAAGGGTAGTTGCCCCCTGTTACAGTGCAAGCCATCGTGTTGCGTCGGCGTCCGCTGGGCGAGGCGGACAAGGTGCTCACCCTCTTCACACGCGAAATGGGCAAGCTCTCCGCGCTGGCTAAAGGCGCACGCAAGCCTACCAGCAAGCTCGCAGGCGCTACGGAGACCTGTGTACGAGCACGGTTCCACTTGGCTCCAGGCAAAACCTTCTGGATTGTGACGCAGGCTACGGCCGAGCGTGCCCGCGCCCGCCTGCACCGCCTGCTGGTGAATGCCGCTGCAGCGATGTACGCCTGTGAGCTGGTGGACCGTCTGCTAGAGGAGGGGGTGACGGAGGAAGATCTGTTTGACCTACTAGCGAGCGTGCTGGACGAGCTGGAAGAGAGCGAGCATCCAACGTGGACATTGTGCTGGTTTGAAAACGCGCTGATGCTTCAGCAGGGCTACACGCCCATGCTGGACGCCTGCGCTCGCTGCGGCAACGAGGTAGAGGGAGAGCAGGTCGCTTTCCTGCCCGAGGTGGGCGGCGTGCTGTGCGCCTCTTGCGCGCGCACAGTAACCAGTGCGGCGAAGCTCTCTCGTCTGGCATGGCTCGCCTGGCGGGTGATGAACGCAGGGGAGAGGGTGGACTTCCCAGGCGAGTCCACAGCGGGGGAACTGGAGCACGCCGTGCATCTGCACTTGCGCTACCACATAGACCGCGAGGTGAAGAGCTCTCAGGTGTTATGGCAACTGAGACAGGAGCTACTGGGGAATGAAACCTATCCCCCCATCCCCCTTCCCTAAGAAGGAAGGGGGAGTGCGGGCACTCTTCCCTCTCTTTTCAGGAGAGGGGAGGGGGGAGAGGTAGAACCTATCCCCCTGCCCCCCTTCCCTACGAAGGAAGGGGGAGTGCAGGCAGTCTCCCCTCTCTTCTCAGGAGAGGGGATGGGGGAGAGGTTCGCTCCCCTCTCTTTTCAGGAGAGGGGTAGGGGGAGAGGTTTTCCGTACAGCAGAAGACGAAGAGGAGAGGTTCTATGTTACGCCTGCAAGCGATTATCGCGTTGCTCTTCTTCCTACCTGTAGGCGTCGTCGCTCAGGTGGGATTCGCTGAGCGAGTGGTGGAACATCGCCTTGCCAACGGGATGCGCGTGCTGATTCTGCCGCGCAAGGGGGCGCCGACCTGCGCCTTCTACATCCTGCGCCGCGTGGGGGGAGTGGATGAACCCACTGGCCTGACGGGCGCGACCCATCTGCTAGAGCACATGCTATTCAAAGGCACGACCACTGTAGGCACGCGCGACTACGGGAAGGAGAAGCCCATCTGGGAGGAGATTGAGCGCCTGTATGACGAGATAGAAGCCGAGCGCGCAAAGGGCAAGCAGGCAAACCAGCAGCGTATCGCGGAGCTGAAGCGGCGAGAGCAGGAGCTGCTGCAGGAGGTCAGCCAGTGGCTCATCCCGCAGGAGTATGACCGCATCT
>JANWXG010000140.1 GCA_025057335.1 bacterium
TGGTGAGCCATCTCTCTGTCATGCTGAGCGCAGGCGAAGAATCTCATCTTGGCGAGGACGGAAGAGATTCTTCGCTCCGCTCAGAATGACAACGTTGGAGGGCGCACTGAAGTGCACATGACAAAACAGGTGTGCTCGTCGTGCAGGCTTCAGCCTGCAAGGAGCGCAAGACGAATGGTGTTACGCTGAGCCGAAGGCGAAGGCGGCGTCGTTTCCTCCCCCTCTCTTTCGCACCTGGCTGATGGTTATCCTGTCTTTCAATATACAACCGAGTTTTTCCTGCCGAGTATCTGTCCTGTCCTGATGGAGGGGAGAGACGGGCAATAAGGCAGGGAATCCCTGCCTGGAAAACGAATTGTGCAGAACATAGCCTGTTGCCTCAGGGGGAAGAGAGTGTCTATCGCCGAGTACGAGCAGATACTGCAACGTTTCGCCGACCTGCGCGTGGTCGTCATTGGCGACCTGATGCTGGATGAGTACGTGTTTGGGATAGTGCGTCGCATCTCGCCTGAAGCGCCTGTGCCCGTAGTGGAGTGGACGGAAGAGAGCTACGTGCCAGGCGGAGCTGCCAACGTGGCGAACAACCTGCTTGCGCTGGGAGCGCAGGTCAGCGTGTTCGGCGTGGTGGGCAACGACGAGAAGGGGCGCATCTTGACCGCCCATCTCGCCGAGAGTGGGGTAGACATCGCAGGCGTGCTGGTAGACGACACGCGCGTCACCACGTGTAAAACGCGCGTGATTGCGCACAGTCAGCAAGTGGTGCGCCTAGACCGTGAGCAAAGACACCCCATTTCACAAAATCTACACCAGGAGTTACTGCGACGGTTCGAGGCGGTGCTTTCTCGTGCCAACGCCGTAGTGATTTCGGACTATCAGAAAGGGGTGTTGACCTCTGCCGTGACGCGCGAGGTCGTCGAGAGGTGTCTTTCCGCAGAGGTGTTGGTCACTGCGAACCCGAAGCCGCCCCTCTTGCGTCATCTACGAGGAACCCATCTAGTTTCCATCAACCTGCAGGAAGCGCAGAGCTTCGCGCACAGTGCGGGCGACGGAACGGAGTTACACTCCCTTGCCCAGGTTTCCGCATTCGCGCAGGAGTGGCGCCAGGCGCTGGGGGTTGGTGCCTTGGTCGTGACGCTGGGAGCGGAGGGGATGCTTCTAAGCACAGAGAGTGATGCTGAAGTACACGTGCCCGCGATGCCAGTGGAAGTGTATGACACCGCTGGTGCAGGAGACACGGTCATTGCCACCCTCACCTGCGCGCTATCAGCAGGAGCAGACTGGTTGACAGCTGCTCGGTTGGCGAACGCGGCTGCGGGTAGCGTGGTGCGCCATGTGGGGGTCGTTCCCCCCCGGCGCGAGGAGATTCTGCGCTTACTTGCCGAGAATCCTTCGGGCAGGCTCGCTTAGCGGAGGAGTGAAGGATGCGAAGCCAGGGGATACTGTTGTCGTTCTGTGTCGCTATGTGCCTTGTGCTGATGGTATCGCACCACCTCAGCGCACAGGTTTTGCCGCGCGTAGAGGTGCGCGGAAGCACGCTGTTGGTGAATCGCGAGGTAGCTCTGCGCGTGCGAGTAGCCAACGGTGACCTCGCTCCGGAACAACGGGTACGGATCGCAGCTGAGAGGTTACAAGCCGCGGTAGCGCGGGGGCTCGGGGCACAGCATATAGGGGTTAGGAAGGAAAGACGACGCGCCGCAGTAACCCTTGGCGGCGGGGTATTGCTCTACGCGACGCGCGCTGATGCTCGCGAGGCAGGGACGACACCGAGCCGCCTCGCGCAGGCATGGGCAAGCTCCCTGCGGCACTGCCTCTCTATTCCTCCCCTGAGTCTGAGCACCCGCGAACTGCTAGTGCCCCTGGGTGAGGCCAGGCTCGTGCGCGTGAACACCTGGCTGGAAGGCACGGTGGTGGTCGCCCCAACAGGGGCACCAGACGACGGAGTAGCCGACCCTGCAATCATTGGCGACGGGCGCACCGTGCGCGTTGTAGGACGCACAGTGGGGCGAGAACAGATACTGGTCTCTGTCGGCGAGGTCTCGGTGCCGCTCATGGTGACCGTGCGCAAGTACGCGGGCGAGGTCCGGGTAAGCGAGCCTGTGGTAGTGACGGGGATAGAACCGTCAGCGGACTTTGTGAGGCAGGCAGTAGAAGCGGCGATTCTGCGCTCGGCGCAGCTGGAGCCAGGGGCACAGCTGCAAGTCATGGCACCGGTTCGGCTGAGCAGCGTGCCTGACGTTGGACAGTCCACGACAGCGACTGCGCAGGTGCGTGCCTCTGGCTCAGGCTACATCGCGCGTGAGCAACAGGTACAGCTCAGTGTGGTCAACCGTCCCTTCTCTTTCTCGGAGCCTGTCTTGCTGATGGTCAGCAACGAACCGGAGCGGGTGCAGCGGGCGCAAACTCTGTTCTCGGGCGAGGTCAGCGAAGTGCGCGGAGCGCGACTGCTCTACCATCACATGAACGGCATGGTGCAGGACGGTCTGCTGCTCATCGAGATGTTGAATCCCACAGAGGTTGCCCGGGTAGCACATCTGACTGGCGCCGCAAGTGTGCCCATGCGGGACACAGTGCGCGTGGGATACATCGCTGGGGAGCTGTTTCTGCGGGCGCTCATGAACAACATGGGGCATCTTGTCGTCATTCCCCCACAGAGCAAAGTGGTGTTGCTGGCGCAGAGGATACGTCCTCTGGATACTGCAAGCGGGGTGTTGCAGGTACGCCTGCTCCCTCAAGGGGATGCGCAGCCCCTCGCACCTTGCGTGCTGAAAGTGGCGATGCTGGTTTACCAGAACCAGCCACTGCCGCTTCTGGGCACAACGACAGCATGGGGGTTCACTCCCCCCCGTCCGCTCACTCCAGAGGAGTATCAGCAGATTGCGGACACCGAACATATCTACCCGACCAGCCAGAAGGTGTTGACCGCTACCTACGTCGTGGGGCAGCGCTGGCAGTTCATTCGCATCGGCGAGCAAGCGGTGCGCAACCATCGGGAGCAACGCAGGCTAGCAGGCAACTATGGTGTCATCTATGAAGTGCGCGTGGAACTGGTTAACCCTACCGACCAGCCGCGCGACATAGAGCTGGTGTTTGAGCCCAGCGGTGGAGAGGCGGGGGGCGTGTTCGTTATCGGCAGTGAGGTGCGTGGCGTGCCGCGCGCCCTGCCTCCGAGAGAGTTCTCTATTGCCCGTCTGCGCCTACAGCCCGGACAGAGGCGCAATGTGACTATCCGTACCATGCCACTGGCGGGGTCCAACTATCCCGCCACGCTGATGGTTCGGTCTTGATGGCGTGCAGCGATGAATGGCGTCATTCGAAAGGCGCGCACGTCGGATGTTCCCGCGATGCAGCGCCTCGTCAACCTTTTTGCCGACCGTGGGGAGATGTTGCATCGCTCCCTGTCGCAGTTCTACGAGAACTTGCGCGACTTCTTCGTCGTGGAGGAAGAGGGGAGAGTCGTCGGCTGCGTGGCGCTGCACGTGGTATGGCGTGACCTGGCAGAGATTAAGTCTCTTGCGGTCGCGGAGGAGGCGCAGGGCAGGGGCTATGGCAAACAGCTGGTGCTGGAGTGCCTGCGCGAGGCTCCCCATCTGGGCGTAGAGCGGGTGTTTGCCCTCACCTATAAGCCGCAGTTCTTCGAGAAGCTGGGGTTTCGGGTGTGCGACCGAGCCGACTTGCCTCGCAAAGTGTGGACGGAGTGCATCCACTGTCCCAAGTTCTACGATTGCCGAGAGGTCGCAGTGATCATTGAGGTGTCTCCCAGTAGCTGAATACACGCTGTGCGCGGACATGGCGGAGCGGGTGGGATTCGAACCCACGAGGCACGTTGTGCGCGCCCACACGCTCTCCAGGCGTGCGCCTTAGACCACTCGGCCACCGCTCCCTGCCGTGAGGATTATATCACAACGGGAGGAAGGCATCAAGGGTAGGCAGTGCCTGCACAAGGCGTCCCTTCTCCCAGACTGGCTCTGTGAGACCGTCTTGCCTCGGCTCTTCTACTCCGCGTACATCGCTACTTTTGCCTTCTGGAAGGTTGCGCCAGGCGGTGGCAGCCGGCGTATCGCCTCGTCGTAGTTCACGATATACTCCCACCAGTTGTTGTAGAAGCCGTCGGTCACGCCCGGCGCTTTTGGAATGCGCTCCATCCACCACTTGTGATGACGCACGATGGCGGGAACGCCCGGCAACGAGCCCCAATCCTTGTTACTTAGGAGCTTCTTCTTGCGAGGGAGATGAGGATAGGTCAGCCAGTCATCCGCATAGCTCCACACGGGAGTGGGGTTGTCCCAATCGTAGTCACTGCGCGAATTGGGCGCGTAATGCACGCTACCCACCTCCGACTCGCCCGGGAAATCCTTGTCCACGCGGGTGAAGCGGTTCCAGATGTTGTCGCCGTTGCGCCGGTGGTCCCAGATGCCCTTGCCGACGGTCAGCGAGAGCACGCTCTCGATGCGATGGCAGTAGCTTTCCAGCATCTCCCCCTCGCCGCGTTCGTAGTTCCAGCCCATCACCCACAGAGTCTTGCCCACGTCGGGGATGTCGTACGGACGGTAGAACCAGGGGTTGTCCGTCTGGTAGGGGATGCGGTCGCCGGGCGTCTTCCAGTGGAACTCGTCCCAGTCAAAGTAGGGCGCGCCCCACAGCCAGATTTCGCTCACGTCCTTGGCGCGAATCTTGCGTGTCAGGTCGAACTGCTCGAACATGCGGCGGAAGCTGGTCATGCCAGGCACGTGTTTGCTGCGGTCTTGCTCCCACATCTCCAGAAACCGCTCTTCGGTGTAGGTAAAGCCGTTGCGCTTGGTGGGGAAACCGTCATATTCGATGTACTCCACCACCTGGTAGCGGACGTAGCCTCCGCTAGCCTCGCGGGCGTCGTCAATCATCGCCTGCGTGAGCTGTCGCGGGTCATGCCACCTCATGTACTGCGTCAGCCGCTGTCCTCCTCGTGTGCGCAGGATGGGGTCGTAGACCAGCACGATGACCTTCACGGTTTTAGGACGCACTTTCGCTCGACTCGCCTGGAACATCGAACCTTCCCTCCCTTCTGCAAGGCAGGTACAGTTTTACCGCGATGGGGAGGTATCTCCTGCCGCAGTGGCGACTGGAGGAAAAACCTGCTATAATGCACTGGAAATGCACAGCGGCGGCGCAGCAAGGAGCTTTCCCGCGCAGGGAAGTCAGGGGGATACCATGCTATGGGCGATGCAGGGTCACCAGCGGCTGTGCTTTCCCCAAACCGTTTCGGAGGGAGGATACAGCCAATGGTGCGACGGGAAGACCGCTTGATGCGGGAGGCTCTGGAACAGATGCCCGAGGCGGTGCTGGTCACGACGGTAACCCCTGCCCCGTCTGGTCCGACTGTTACTTACGTTAACTCCGCTTTCTCCAAGCTGACCGGCTACCTGCCAGAGGAGGTCGTTGGGCAGAACCCCCAGTTCCTGAGCGCTCCCCGCACGCAGCGAGCCTTGCACGAAGAGATACAGCGCGTCGCAGAGACGGCAACCCCCTCCCGATGGCGCGATTTCCACCAGCGCAAAGGGGGAGAGGAGTTCCTGATGGAGGCGTCTGTGGCTCCTCTACGCGACCGCTCAGGCAACATCACGCATTGCATCGCCATCCTGCGCGACGTGACCGAAATCTGGCTTGTGGAGGACGCGCTCCGCCAGAATGAGCGCCTGCTACAGCACATCGCGGATACTCTGCCCGCGATACTGTTTATCTACGAGGTCAGGACAGGCAGATTGCTCTTTGTCAGCCAGGAGTCGCTAACTATCCTGGGCTACTCCTCTGATACCCTTGTCCATGGCGAGATGCCACTGGAGCAGCTAGTGCATCCCGAAGACCGTCCCCTGGTGCAGCAACAGATGCTTCGGCTGCATCACGCTCCCGACGGGGCAATGGCAGAAGTAGAGTGCCGCGTGCAACACCAAACGGGCGAGTGGAAGTGGCTGATGCTGCGCACGACCGTGTTCGACCGGCTCACCGACGGGAGTGCCCGGCAGCTAGTGGGGGTAGCAGTGGACGTGACCGAGTCACGACGCCTGCGCGAGCAGCTGGCGCAATCCTCGAAGCTGGAGAGCCTGGGCAGGCTGGCGGGGGGAGTAGCGCACGACTTCAACAACCTGCTCACGGTCATTCAGAGCTATGCGGAGATCATGGAGGCAACGCTGCCGCATGAACATCCTGCTGCCGCCCACGTGGAGCATATCCTTCGGGCAGCCGAGCAGGCGAGTAACCTGACCAGCCAGATGCTGGCGTTTGCCCGGCGACGAATCATTTCACCGCACATCCTGCAGCTGAACGAGCTGGTGCGTGAAACGGAGCAGTTCCTGCGTCGCCTGTTGCCCGAAAACATCGAGCTCACCTTCGTCCTGCAACCTGACCTGTGGCAGGTGTACGCCGACCCCACTCAGATTGAACAGGTTCTGCTAAACCTTACGCTGAACGCGCGCGATGCGATGCCAGAGGGAGGCAAGCTGACCGTGGAGACCACAAACGTCGTGCTGGATGAGGCATACGCTGCCCGCCATGCGGAGGTGCTTCCGGGCGAATACGTGATGCTGGCGGTGAGCGACACAGGCATCGGCATGGACGAACGCACGCTTGCGCACGTGTTCGAGCCGTTCTTTACCACCAAGGAGGCGGGTAAGGGCACGGGGCTGGGCTTGTCGACCTGCTACGGCATCGTTAAGCAGGCAGGGGGAAGCATCTGGGTGTACAGTGAGCCAGGTGAGGGCACGACGTTCAAGGTGTACTTGCCTCGCGCAGTGGGCACACCTGCTACCCTGCCCGAATATACCGAGCAACCGCGCCCGCTTGAGGGCAGCGAGACGATACTGTTTGTAGAGGATAACGAGGCAGTACGAGAGGTCGCAGTGGCTGCTCTGCGAAGGCACGGCTACCGGGTACTACAGGCAGCGAGCAGCGAGGAGGCGCTGGCGCTGATGCAGAACCTACAGGAAGAGATACACCTGATGGTCACGGATGTGGTAATGCCTGGCATGAGTGGTGCAGCGCTCGCCGCCAGGTTGCGGGAGCAGCTTCCCCAGCTGAAGGTGCTTTATACTTCGGGTTACACCGAGAACGTGAT
>JANWXG010000141.1 GCA_025057335.1 bacterium
CTCGGCGATAGCGCCCCGTATCACGATGCGGATATCCAGCGGCTGCGCGTAGAAGGGGTAGAGAGGCGACTGCACACCATACAGCCGACGACGCAGGTTCTGGTCTACCGACGACGGACTCGTGCCGACAGGGAAGGTGTCGCGCGGGTCGGTATTGAACCACTCGCCTGGTATCACGATGAACGAGCCTTCCTGCGCGTACATCAGCGCCTCAATGGCAATGTCCAGCGGCTGCACGGCGACTCGGCTGAGGTGGTACTCATTAGCGGGTAGGTTGCCCACGCCACTGCTTACCTCAAAGGTCAGACGGTTCTCCGCGCCTGGTGCGGTGTTCAACACATAATCGCTGCGCGGGTTGACAGGGTCGGTAGGCAGGTTGTTGTTAAGCGGTGACAGGTTGCGCAGCAGCTCCAACCCTAGATGTTCGTAGTTGACCCCTGAGGCGTTCACTAGGTAGATGGTCGGCAAGCCCAGCGAGTCCAGCACGCCGCCTGGGAAGCGATACAGGTCTTCATCTAGCACGCCGTTGCCGTTGGTATCGTTCACTGGGTAGTTCACGCGCAGCAGGATGCTGGTCTGCGTGTTTTCGATGGCGGCGTGTCGCACTAGCAGCGTCAGCCCGTTCGGTCGGGCATTGCTCAAGTAGCTGTTCAGCGGCACTGCCGACGAGAACACAAACGATTGTCGCTGCGCAGGCAGCAGAGCGCGATGCCACGAGGGGAAATTGAGCGGGGCATCTTGTTCGTTCCAGCCTCCAGCCTCCGTGCCCAGCTCGGGGTCAACGAACAGTGTGGTGTTCACCACGATGTTCTCCTTCGCCAGCAGGGCGATGGCGCTGGTGTTATCGGGTTGTCCGTTGGGCAGGCGCAGGCGCATCAGGTTGCCCTCGATGAAGATGTTCCCGCCCGATACGACCGTGAGCTGCTTGCCCTGCGGGATGATTCCGCGAATGCGCACGTTCCCTTCGGCGTAGATGACCCCTGAGAAGGGCGTGACAAAGGGCAAGCCCACAGCCGCCTTGTTCAGCGAGGGGTCTAACAGGTCTTGCGATAGCCGCCCGTCGGGCAGGTAAGCACACACCATCGTCACGGCGTTGGTAGGAGCTCCGTTTGGCGCACGCCATCGTCCGCGCGTGAGCTGGATGGTGAAGCCAAAGGGGTTTAGGCGGATGATGGCGCCCGGCGGCACGTAGTAGGGTCCCTGCCAGTGGCGCGAGTCCACCTGACGCAGCAGCTCGCTACGCACGGTGGGGCCACCAAACAGCCCCGGCTCGCGCAGCACGTCGGCGCGGTTGTTAATGTAGATGCCCCTGCCAAAGCCGAACAGCCCGCTGTTGCGTCCGCCAATCAGTGCACCCGAGTTGCGCGTCATGCTCCAGTAGCGGCTGACGTTGGTGGCAGGGTCGGGCAGGTCGATAAGCGGAGGCTCCAACCGCGCGATGGAGCGTCCTCCACCATCTACCCCCACTCCCGTGCGTCCGTCGCGCACGATGCCGCCGTAGGTATTGAAGGTAGCACTAGCACTGGGCAGAAGCGGATTGCCGTTCACGGTGACCTGTGCGCGCGGTGCTAGCAAGATGTCGCCCGCGACCTCGATGCGGTCGCCCTGCTGTGGGTTAAGGGTGATTTGCACTCCGCCATACCATTTGACACTGCCGTTAATGCGGATAGGCGCGCCACTGGTGCCATTCCCCCACACTAGGCGCACAGGCACCGGGTTGCCGTTGACGTCATGCCCCACGATGCCCTCAGGCACGCCCAGCTCCACCACGGCGTTCGCGCGGTTGTCGCGGTTGGTTACGAAGCGCAAGTAATCCGTGATGCCAATCGCCTTGTATGCCACCAGCTCTCGGCGCAGCCCTGTCGCTGCTGCGGTGAGCATGGTGGGGTCGCCAGGGTCGATTCGCCCCGCTCGCCCGATAGATTCTATCTTGATAAAGCGCGAGAGGGGACCCGATTCGGGGTCGTTCGGGTTGTAGGGGCGCGGGTTATAGCTGACGCGGATGAGCGCCCTTCCGTTCTCAAACAGCACGCGGCTATAGCCCCCGCTCGGTCCAGCTACAGGCGTGCCACAAGGGCTGAGCGTGCTGGACTCCTGCGGTGCGAAGGGGCGCAGCCACTGGTAGTCCGGGTCGCGACACTGGTCGGGGGGCAGGTTGGCGGGAACAGGGCGCCAATCTGCACCCTCTTCGCTATAGGTCAGCTGTTGGTCAGCGTATTGGATACCCGCCTCGGCAAAGTACTGTACATCGGTTACCCTGCCACTGCGCACGGCGTTCTCTAGGTTGCGCCCAATAATCGCTACGAACAGCGCCCCCATGAACATCATCACAAACAGCACGACCAATGCCACAATCAGCGTCTGTCCACGCTGTGCGCTTGCGCCAGGCGTCATGCCGCGAACCCTTCCTGTCATGCCTTTCATCGTTATGCTCCCCCTCCCGCTCTCATCGCAACAGGTTGCGCACCCGCACCTGCGTGGTCAACGACATGAACAGCGGGTCGCTCGTCGTTGGGTCGTACAGCTTCACATTGATTGCCAGAGTGTATTCCGAACGGGTCATGTAGTCCACTTTCACCACGTCGCTTCCTGTATTTGCCTGCACGGCGTAAGTCACACGCAGCAGGTCGTAGGGTGTGCCGTCGGCGCGCGTGCCCGATGGCACCTGCCACAGCGCCCAGAATTCTACGTATCCCGTCTGTAGGGTGGGATGTCCATTGCGCGTACCGCGATAGTTGATACGGTACTGGTTCGGACCTGGCGTCACATTCCAGGGCACTCGTGTATAGGGCACTAAGCGCGGTTCCACACCAGGAGGCGCCGTCTGGTCGGGTCCCCAGATTCGCTCCGAGCCGGGCACAATGGACACTCCTTGCAGCAACCTCAGCGGGCTCTGCCGGTTATTCGAAGCCGTGTTGTTGATATCCGGTTCCGAAAGCAATAGGTAGCGTCGTCCGCTCTCGTCCACTTGCGTGTTCCGGGCGAGATACTCGAACACGGGGCGCTCGCCCGGTCGGAACACGGCGACAGCGGGAATAGCGAAGTTCACCATGCCCGCGCGGGGGTCTACCGCGAACGGCAGGTAGGGGTAGGGCGCGTCCAGCGAGTTGGGGTTGCGCTCCCACGAGCCTCCACCCTGTATCCACGGGTCGGGTAGGCTGGAACACACGTCAGGACGCCACGTTCCCTCGTCGTAGCATCCTGCCATCGTCATCATCTGGTAGGCGGTGATGTTGAAACGGAAGGGGTCGCTGTTGCCCCGCGACACCAGCAGCTGGTCTCCTACCACTCCCGTTGTGTATGCGGTTGCGAAGCCGTTGCGGTAAACGGTCACGACAAAGGGATAGCTCCAACCTCCCTTGCGGGTCATATACACGGCAGGTACGGCGTTGGGCACCTCGTTCGCCGCCTCATCTAGCGCTGTTGGCGTCGCTGGGTCGTCCACGACTACCCCAGGGAGGAACTGGATGAGCGGGGTGACCTGCACAATCTGCCCTGTACGCTGGTCGTACTGCACATTAACTAGGTCCATGTCTTCCACATCGGCGACAGGTCGGCTCACCTCGAGCCAGTTTTGCATGTAGGACCTGCCGTTGGGAGCGGGGCGGGTGTCGTAGAAAAACCCTGGTTCATCCAGAATGGGCTGTCCGTTCGCGTCCAGTTTGAACAGGCGCGTGTTGGGCACGAAGTTTCCACTGCTGTCGCGGTCGTATAGCACAAATTGCGCTCGCCACAAGATGTAGGGGTTATCGGCAGCAGTGGTCGCCAGTAGCTGCTCGTTGCGGTTGCTGTAGGGACGGCTAGGGTCGCGTCGCGCGATAAAGTAGCGCACTACCGTACGTCCCGCTAGCACGGGCAGCGCAGGCGGTCTGCCTACACGACGGTCAGGCGGTACATAGTCACTCCCATCGGTGGGGTCGATGACCCCGGTCGAATCGGTCACGCGCTCTGGCAACACGAAGTCGATCTTGGTGTAAGGCAGGTAGAAGGTCACTGGGTTACCCCGGCGGTCTACTAGGTCGAAGCGCAGAGTAGCGTCGTTTACCGGGTTGCTAGTGACGGGGGGATTGAACACGCGCGAGTTGTCGAATACATAGGCTGCGTCCGCGATCTCGCGCGAGATGGTTTCCATCAGGTCTCGTGCCATGTCTTGCGCCTGGGTGACGCGCTGCACCCGCCGCGTGAAGTTAAAGCTCTGCAGCATCGGGCCCAGCAGCAGTCCGAGCATGATGGCGGTAATCGCCATCACGACCAGTATCTCTACGAGCGTAAACGCCCTCTTTCGCCTCGTGTTGCCTGCGCCTTTCATCGGTGACACTCCTGTTCCTTGTAATGAAAGATTCCTCATCCCAGGCTATTCCGCCTCGCGCAGCAGGAGGGTCTCCACCTCGTAGCGCTGCCAGCGATTGTTCTGTTTCCACACCACACGTGCCTTAAACGAAGCGCCCTTCACGCCGCGTACCACATAACCATAAGTGCTGTAGGCATCCAAATCTAGGGCGACCGCTGTCGGTTTGAGGTCGCGGATATCAACGTAGCATAGTGGACGTCCACCCACCGATTCGGTGCGGTTGCTGATTCGAGCGAGCACGCCGCGCATCACATCCTTGCCCGACACGCTATCGCGGTAGAACACTTCGCCTAGTATCACCTGCTTGCCCGCATCGCACACAGGGAAGTAGATGCGCGTCGGCGAGCCACCGTCTACCCCTCCTCCTACATAGAACTCGCGGTGGCTAAGCAGGCTGCCGTAGCGCTCACGATACAGCTCATACGGCTTCATGACATGTACGCCCCAGTCACCGTCCGCCTGATAGTAGAAGCGTATGGTACGCCCGACCAATGAAGGGTCGACAACGGTCACAATGCCATTGCGATAATCCACCCGATAAGAGCCTGTGTCGTTTGGTCTCGTGATGGGGTCTAAAATCTGCCCCGTTTGCAGGTCCACTGCAACGAAGTCGGGTTGCTGGCGCACAGGGTCGCCTGCAGGTAGGGCGTTCCAGTTCACGCCACGTATCAGCCCCTCATACGTGGTCTGGTCATCCAGCTTCTCGCCGCGTTGGCGCAGGAACCGCAGGTTGAGCTTGATTTCCGCAGGTACGGTCGGTACCATTCTGTCCTCACGCAGGATGTGCCAGTCAAGCACGGTGTAGTCAATGTAGGCGGTTAGTGGCACCGTTCCGCGCGCGGTGCGCTCGGTATAGTCGCGCCCGCGCGGGTTGAACAGCAACACGCCAACGTTAGCGTAGGGGCCGATATTGCCATACAATATCTTGAACTCATAGGGGTCGTCTGACCATGGTTGTGCTAATGGTAGTAGCCGAAACTCGCGACTGATGGTCTCGCCTCCCGCGCGCATCCGCCAGCCCGGCTCTAGGATAGGTCTGCCATCGGGGCCGAGGTAGTTGCGCAGTTCCACCCTCACGGGTTCGCCTGTAACGCTCACCACATTTGGGATGGTCTTGGACACCGACTTCAGGCGCCAGCCGTCGTTGCCATCATAGTAGTCAAACGAGATATTGAAATCGCGCGGGTAGGACGTCGGGTAAAACCACACTACTACGTCGTCGTGCGAGCCATCGTCGCTGGCATCGTAGTCGATAGCGTACTGGTGTGGACCGCGCAGAGGCGGTGGCGCATCCTCCTGTGCTTGCCAGCCGATACGCACCATCGGCGAGCCATATACGCTCAGGTTATTCAGTCGCCACACTTGCGAGACCGGATCATACAGTGGCAGGTCGACGAAGGGGCCTGCTGACAGCACGTATACCGAGCCTTGCCCTGCCATCGTGGGTACGGGGATAGGAATGCGCACACGCTCTCCGACCACACGCCGCCAGCGATTGATGCCAGAGTAGTAGTATGGGTCGATCCCGGACGGCAGGGAAGTGGGCGCGAAGCTATCTGGATGGGCAGTAACGTCAATCGCCTCACCTGTGGCATTGCCGTCGCCGTAGGGAGCCAGCGGCAGGATGCCCGCAGGTAGCGCTGCGGCGTTGTTCTTCCAGCGCTCCACCTCCTGCTGAGCCAGACGACTAGCAAGCGAGCGGTTTTCCGCAGCACGGGTGACGAAGAACCCGCCCGGGAACAGCTTCAGAATCACCAGAATGCCCAGCGTTAAGACGGCTATCGCCGCCAGCACCTCTATCAGCGAAAAGGCGTGTGTCCTCGTTCTTCTCATTTTGCGCCTCCACCGCCTCGCGCGCGGTCGGTAGTGATGACATCCTTCGCTGCGCTCTCACGGCGACAGGGTAAGTCACGACAGGCTGCATTGTCTCTCGAACCCGTCGTGCTGCACCCAGCCAACCTCCGAGCGACGGAGCGTGCATCCTGTCGCCCAGCGCACCAACAGGCTCCTGCCCGCACGACAAGCTGTGCGGGGGCGTCGCTTCCATCGTATTGCATGCACTAGTCCAAACACCAGAACCGGTTCTGCCCCGCGCTGCTGAAGTTCGGGTCGTTGCCCGTCATCTTCTGCTTGATGATGCGCGAGTCCACCACCTTCGCGGTGCCGCTGAGCAGCAGCACGATGTCCTTGCTGCCGTCTGTGGGCAGTCCATCGCGACACTCACGATGGTCGGTCACCCAGGTAACAATCGTATTTTCTGGCGGCAGGTTGTACTGCAGCTGGCACATATCGTCCAGCGGACCTGCCGTATTGCTGGTAGGCAAGTAGGGACGGTACAGGCTGTAGTGCTGCTCGAACACGCCGCTGCCCGGACAGGTCTGCCCGATATCCATGCTATCTAGGGCGTAGTATGGTCGCTGCACCAGTAGACCGTTGATTTCGTTCACTCGCACATTGGGGTCTTCCGGGTCAGGGAGCAGCACGGTCACCGCCACCCAGACCGTTTTGCTGGTCACAGGATTATTCGGGCTGCGGAAAAGGTTGATGTCACGGATATAGCCGTCGTACAGGAAGCCGCCCCGAATACGGTCTGCAGGCACCGCTTGGTTGCCACTGGCAAACTCCACATAACCTAGCAGCGCCTCTGGATACACACGGTTATCCAGTTTATACTGCTTGAGCGCTACCTGAATCTGG
>JANWXG010000142.1 GCA_025057335.1 bacterium
AGCGAACGCACGCGAGGAGGCGGACAATCGCGCTGTGCGAAGCGCTATCTTTCCCCAAACAGGTACGCCACGAGCTGTTCCTGCTCCCGGAATTCAGGGATGATGATGTCGGCTCCTGCGCCGATGAGGCGGTGGCGCTTCCACTCGTTGATGCCCTCCTTGCGCACCTCATCGGAGGCGACGCCGACAGCGATACCCCCTACCGCTTTCGTGTTCTCAATCTCCACGTAGCCGTCGCCGAAGCCCACGAACTCCTCCCCCGACAGACGATGCGTTTGGATGATGCGCTGGATGACCATCGCCTTAGAGAAGCGTTTGTAGTCGTCAATGGCGCCGTAGATGCCTTCAAAGTAGCCATCTATCTTCAGCGCGGCGGCTTCGTCCAGCACATATACCTCGTCGGTGCCGCTGGCGAGGTACATGCGCACTCCCCGCCGTTTGAGATTCTCCAACAGGTCACGCGAGCCAGGCACGAGCATGTCGTCGGGATGAATCGTGCCGTTCTTCAGCCCTTCCACGCGGTGCTTGATGCGCTCCCACAGGCGGTGCAGGTACTCCCACTTGTACTCCAGCGGGTCGCGCGGTTTGCCGCCCCGTTTCTGTATCTCCTCGCACAGCTGCAGCATCTGGTAGATGGTCTGCTTGCCCGTCAGGCGGTCTACATACTCCGTCACTACCCGCGTGAGCTCTTCCTCGCTCTCGGTAGTAGGCGTTTCGCGCTGCAGCACCTCTACCATCATCGGTATCATCACCTGCTGCCAGCCCTCGCGGATAAGCGACAGCGTGCCGTCGAAATCGAACAGGGCGAAACGGATGTGCCCTCGCGGCACCTCGTCACGAAGTATCTCGATGTGCGTTCCCGGCAAGAAGCGCATTTTCCCTCCTCGCGTTGTTCTCACATTGCATAGCTTAACATTATGCGCTTAACCATGTCAAGATTCTCTGGCTCGTTCGGTAACTCCCCTGTGGATGGTCTCGTCCAAATAGAGCAGCGTCTATACGAGGAGGGACCTGCTATGCGGACGCTGGGGATAGCTGGTAGCCTGTTGAGCCTCTTCGCGTCGCTCACGCTGGCGCAGGGCTTGCTCCTCTCGCCAGAACAGGTTCGGGAGCAACCTTTCGTCATCAAGCAGCACCTGGTGAACGTCTCCATCCGCGACGGTGTCGCCGAGACCACCATCGAGCAGACCTTCGTCAACACGACCAACGCGCCGCAGGAGGGAGAGTACTGGTTCCCTGTGCCTGAGGGAGCAGCAGTCACTCGCTTCACGCTGACTGTGGGCGACCGTGCCGTTGAGGCGCGCCTGCTGCCCAAGGAGGAGGCGCGACGCATCTACGAGAACATCGTGCGTCAGCGGCGCGACCCCGCCCTGCTGGAGTTCGCCGAGCGCAACCTGCTGCGCGCCCGCGTGTTCCCCATCCCGCCGAAGGGGGAGCGACGGATACAGCTGCGCTATAGCGAGACCCTGCGGCGCGAGGGCGAGCTGAACCGCTATCTGTTGCCTCTGCGAGCGACGCGCGCGGCTGCCAAGTCCCTGGGCTACCTGCGCGTGCGAGTGGAACTCAGCACGGGCGCGCCACTGACCAACGTCTACTGCGCCACGCATCCCGAAGCGGTCGTAAAGCGGGAGGGAGCTAGCCGCGCCACCGTCGAGTGGAGCGCGGAAAACATCCTGCCCGAACGCGACCTGCAGATACTCTACAGCACCTCGTCGGAGCGGTATGACCTGCGCGTGCTGACCTATCGCGCGACGGGAGACGGCTACTTCGTGCTGCTGCTGGCGCCCAACGGCGGGCAGAAACCGCCAAGGATGCCCAAGCACCTCGTGTTCGTGTTCGACCGCACGGGCAGCATGGCGGGCGACAAAATCCAGCAGGCGAAGCAGGCGCTAGCCTACTGCGTGCGCAGTCTGCAGCCCGAAGACCGCTTCAACGTCATCCTGTTCAACGAGCAACCGCAAAAGCTGTTCGATGGGCTGGTTCCCGTCACGCGCGAGAACGTGGAGCGGGCAGTGCGCGAAGTAGAAGCGCTCACTGCACAGGGCGGAACCAACATCGCCGACGCACTGCGCGAGGCGCTGCGCCTGTTCCCCAAGGAGGAGAGCAACGCTCTGCAGGCGATTGTGTTCCTCACCGACGGCTTGCCCACCGTTGGCGAGACCGACCCCAACCGCATCCTCAGCGCAGTAAGCGAGGCAAATCCGAACCGCCGCATCCGTATCTTCTCGTTCGGGGTCGGCTACGACGTGAACGTGCACCTGCTGGACAGGCTGTGCCAGCAGAATCGGGGCATCTCCAGCTACGTGCGCCCAGAGGAGAACATCGAGGCGCGCGTCTCCGCCTTCTACAACGCCATCAACGTGCCCATCCTAGCAGACCTGAAGCTGTTCTGTGAGGGCGTGGAGGCGTACGACATCTACCCGCGCGACCTGCCCGACCTGTTCGCAGGCGACCAGATTGTGGTCACGGGACGCTACAAGGGCAGTGGACGCGGGGCGGTGGTGCTGGAGGCGATGTCGCGCCAGCAACGCGAGCGTATCCGCCACGCAGTGGACTTCCCCGAACGCGCCGAGAGCATGGACTTCCTCCCCCGCCTGTGGGCGGTGCGAAAAATCGGATACCTGCTGGACGAGGTGCGCCTGCATCGCAACCAGGAGGTCATCGACGAAATCGTGCGCCTGGCGAAGGAGTACGGAGTGGTCACCGAGTTCACCTCCTTCCTGATAGAGGAGGACATGATTCTGGCGCAAGCGGACGACCGCAGGATGCTCTCACGCGCTCAGGGTTTCTTGCCCAGCATTGTCGCGCCGCCATCGGGTGCAGTGGCTGTGGACACCAGCGTGCAGGCGCAAACTCTGCAGAGGCAGGGCTTCGGTGGCGCGGCAGCTCCACTCCCAGGAGGAGTAGCAGGAAGAGGCAGGCAGAGCCAGGAGAGCCTGGGATTAGCGTACACGCCTTCCGAGGTTGCCCAGCGCGCGCAGCAAGTGGTGCGCAACATCGGCGCGCGCACCTTCTACCAGCAGGGCAACAAGTGGGTGGACAGCCGATACCAGACAGGACAGCGCGTGATTACCGTGCAGGCGTTCAGCGAGGCGTACTTTGCCCTGCTGCGTCGGCGTCCTGAGCTGCGCTCATACCTCGCGCTGGGCGAGGAGGTGCTGGTGCAGCTGGAGCGCGTGGCAGTGCAGGTGTCTCCGCAGGGCAAGACCACTCTGAGCGACGAGGAGTGGCGACTGGTCGAGGCGAGGTCATAGAGAGGGGAACGTAGCGGCGCCTTGAAACACAAGATCGCTTTCTCGTTCAGGAAAGGGGAGGGTGGTTTCTCTTTAACAGGAGTAGCAGGGTATTGTATCATATCAGCGGAGAATACTAGGCGCAAGGTGTTCGCAAAGCCGAAGGGGCTTCCATCATGACTTTACAAGGGCGCTTGGAGAAGGAACTTCGCCGCTACGTGGACCTGCTGATACGCCACTACCACCCTGAGCAGATCGTGCTGTTCGGTTCTCTCGCTGAAGGGAGGGATCACCCCTATTCCGACATCGACCTGATAGTGGTCAAAGAGACTACTCGCAACTTTTGGGACCGCTTGGTGGAAGTCCATCGTCTGCTGCAGCCCCAGGTGCCGCTTCATCTCTTTGTGTATACTCCCGACGAATGGCGACAGATGCAGGAACGGCTGTTTTTCCAAGAAGAGGTGCTGAAGAAGGGTAAGGTGCTATACGATGCCCATTCACGAAGAAGTTGAGGCATGGTTTCGCTTTGCAGAGGAGGATATCAGGGTCGCTGCGCTGACTCTGCGGGAGGGTATCTACACACAGACCTGCTTTCACGCTCAGCAGGCAGTGGAAAAACTCTGAAAGGGTTGATAGTTTTTTAGGGACGTATCCCTCCCAAGACACATGGTTTGCTCTACCTGTGGGAGCAGTTAGAGCCTAATCCCCTCCAGGATTTGGGAGAGGAAATCAGCCTGCTCAACCTGTTCTACGCTCCGACGCGCACCCCGACGCTTTACCGGGCAACCTGCCAGGAGGTTATCCTAGCAAGGAGACTGCGGAGAAGGCGCTTGACTGGGCAAGCACCATTTTCCAGCGAGCCCGAGACTACGTGCAACATGCACAATCACACGAGCATCCCTCGCAATTCATCCCAGCGCTCGCTCCGTCGTATTCGCTACCAGGCAATAAAGCAGACAGCCTTGTCGATTTGCACCATTGCTCAGACCTGCCATGCGGTTGCTGCAGCACTCCCGCAGACCTATAGGTGTCTCCACTAGGGTATACGCCCCCAAGCGACGAGGAGTGGCGGCTGATTGAGGCGCGGTGAGCAGGTTTGCAGGACAGGAGCGGTTGCGTGAAGAATCAGCTGGGCAAACACCCTGTGCGGAACCGTCCTACGGGGAAGATTGTGGAGTATGGAACGCCAGAAGCCGCCCAGGCACGCCGCTTTGTAGACGAGGCGAGCAATGGTGAGATGGTCATGAGGGTTGCCTGTTTTTCGCAGCAGGGGGATGCGTGAGCGGCTAGAGGCAGCGTAAGAGTTGCTTAGGAGGAGGCTCTACTCACCGGAATGGCGACACCGCGTGTAGCCGACCACAGAGTGTGCTTCCTCAGGAATATCGTGCTGAGCGTGGGCGAAGCATCTCATTGATCTTGTCATGCTCAGCGTCAGCGAAGCATCTCTACCCCTTGCACAACGGAGATTCTTCGCTGAGAATCACGCGGGCGCACTGACGTGCGCGACTACCAGCATAGCGCGCCGTGGCACAAGGTGCGCCCGACGAAACTCTTCGGCTCGTAGAGAAGCACATGAGTGCTTCCCCTTGACAAACGGCTCAGAATGGCAGGGTTCAGCGGCAATGTTCGTTTTCGTGTTGAGCGGTAGCTTTGTCCGACAGGAGGTTAGATGATATTCCAATGCGCATCATCATGCTCTCATGGGAATACCCTCCGAAGATTGTTGGAGGGATAGCGCGGCATGTGTACGAACTGGGACACGCGCTAGCAGAGGAGGATGTAGAAGTACACGTCATCACGGCGGAATACCCCGACGCCCCCGCCTACGAACGACAACATGACCTGCTGCATGTGCATCGTGTAGCCGTGACCGAGCATGCCAACGACTTCGTGCACTGGGTGCAGCTGCTCAACCGCTCGATGCAAGCCAAAGCGGAGGAACTACTGCACAGCTGGCTGCAGGAGGCTAAGCCCTTTAAATCGCGCCCGTTCGCCGATGGCGTGCTGATTCACGCGCACGACTGGCTGGCGCACTACAGCGGGGCGTATCTGAAGCATGCCTATCGCTTGCCGCTGATTGCTACCATCCATGCCACAGAGTATGGACGACACAACGGGCTGCACAACGACCTGCAACGCTACATCGCCAGCGTGGAGTGGCAGCTCAGCTATGAGGCGTGGCGCGTTATCTGCTGCTCGTGGTACATGAAAGGCGAGGTGGAGTTCGCCCTGCAAACGCCCTCGGATAAGATTGTGGTCATCCCCAACGGCGTCGACCCCACTAAGTTCGAGTTCAAGTTCGATGAGGAGGAGCGACAAGCTTTTCGCCACAACTACGCCGCCCCCGACGAGAAGATACTCTTTTTCGTAGGCAGAATGGTGCGCGAAAAGGGGGCGCACATCCTGCTGGAGGCGTTTCCCAAGGTGCGTGTGGTCTACCCCAACGTCAAGCTGCTCATCGTGGGGGGCGGATACCGTGACCACCTGGTGCAGTTGGCGCACTGGCTGGGGGTAGCACCGCACGTGTACTTCACGGGCTTCGTGCCTGACGACGTGCTGCTGCGCATCTACCGCATCGCGGATGTGGCGGTGTTCCCCAGCCTATATGAGCCCTTTGGTATCGTGGCGCTGGAGGCGATGGCAGCGCGCATCCCTGTGGTGGTCTCCGATGCAGGCGGCTTGAAAGAGGTAGTGGAGCACAACGTGACGGGTATCGTCACATGGCTGAACAACTCCGACAGCCTCGCCTGGGGCATTCTGGAAGTGTTGCAAAATCCCCAGCGCGCGCAGGAGATGGTGAAGGAAGCCTACAGGCGGGTAAAAACCATCTACAACTGGAAGCGCATCGCCCGGCAGACCATCGAGCAATACCGGCAGGTGTGGAGCGAGTACCGAAAGAGCGACTGGTAGCTTCGCTGAAGGTGTTCAAAATAAGGGGTGGTGATGCCTTTTCCCCGATGGAAATTGGAGGCTACGGTAGGAGGGAAGTCCGCCTACGCGGATGTGAGAAACCTGCGCAGGCATGGTATGCAGACGACCCAACGGGAGCCTCGCCCTCCACTCTGTCATTCTGAGCGCAGCGAAGAATCTCGCTCTGCTACCTGACGGAGATGCTTCGCCTGCGGCTCAGCGTGTCACCCTGACGGCTCGGCGTGAGCCTCACCCTCCAGAGCAGGTACAGGGTCGCGCTTTGTTATGCGCCTGTAGATGCGACGGAGCGCATCCCTCCAGACAATCCTTGGAGGGTCGCGCTCCGTCGCGACCTGTACCAGGTTGATTTGTCAAGAGGAAGCACTTTCGTGCTTCACTACGAACTGGAGAGCTCGTCGGGCGCACTTCAGTGACAGGGCGCAACACGCTGGTAGTAGCGCACGTCAGTGCGCATTGCTCCATCACAAACGGCTCGGCGTGAGCCTCGCCCTCCAGAGCGGCGGAAGGAGAAACTTCCGGTGAGCAGCCCACACACTAACTCTTCCCGCAAGGACAGATGTCTGCAGAGGGTAAGTTCGAACATCATCAGCCTCTCTTGATTTCGCTCCCCTTGTCTCAAGTATACTGGAGGTATGCAGACAGCAGAGAAGAGGGAGAGCGTCCCGTCTATTTCCGCCGCCGTCAACCCGCTTTCCGCACGGCTCTTTTTTCGGCGCAACCTGGCGCGTACCGCGCCAGTGGCGCTGGTGATTGTGCTGTCAGTGGTGCTCATCGGCACAGTGGTGACCATCATCCGCAGCATCGACCTGACCGTCCTCACGGTGTACGGCTACAACCGCTACT
>JANWXG010000143.1 GCA_025057335.1 bacterium
GCGGTTGACCATGCCGCCCTCCTGGTCGATGGCGATGAGCAGGGGGATTCGAGACTGGCGTTGCAGCTCGGCAAGGGTGGCGCGAATCTGCTGGGGATTGCCCGAATCCACGTTCCTGCCCAGCAGTACTACCGCGCCCACCTGCATCTCCTCCACCAGGATGCGCGCGTGCGCGTTGACGGCGCGCGTCTCTTCGGCAGTAGCCCCCTGCCAGCCGAAACACAACACCTGCCCGACGCGCTCAGGAAGGCTGAGTGAAGTCAAACTGCTTGACATGGCTGAAATCTCCTATCACAGGTATCCTCTGGAGCATAGAGGCTGTCAGATGCGGCACGAAGTCCCTGTAGAGCTCGGAAACGTAACGCTGCACTTGTTCGCTGTTGAGATGTCGCAGGATAGCTACGATGTCCAACCCTTGCACTCTGGGTATCAGGTGAAACTCCTCGCGCCAGGGATAACAGCGCTCGTCCAGCGCACAGACCACCCTCGTCCCCTTCGTGTGCGCCACCACCAGATGGGGGAAGCCATAGAAGTCTCTCAGCTCGGAGGCGCGCGACTTCAGCATCCATAGCTGGGAGTAGCAGGTCTCGTAGTCTATCCAACCCGCGTGCAGGTTGCGTCCCGTCAACACAGGAACATGTCCAGGTTGTGGCTTGTTGCTCACAGCAGGGTGCGCTCTCACCTCCGTGCTACGCGCGGCGAAACGGATATGGAACAGCCTGCCTAGCGGCATCCCCTCCCGTTCAAACTGCGACCATTCTTCCGTCTCAAACCGAATCATCTCTCCCGAGTACTCTCGCTTCACTACTCTCAGCGTGCTGACACCGTCGTACAACTGCAGCCCTCTGCCCCCTTTCTCCACGACCAGCACGACGGCGCTCACGTTGCGCCCTGGAAATACCTTGCCCAGGTAATACACCTGCAATCCGCCCGCTTGAGCCAGATAGGAGCGCAGGCGCTGGAAGTCGTCCAGCACCAGCCAGCTGGCAGGCACGACGAACACCAGCTTGCCTCCAGGACGAAGCAACTCCACAGCGCGTTCGATGAAGGCGCCGTAGATGTTGAACTTCCCAAACCAGGTGCGCGAGCGCTGGCGGTAGAGACGCTTACGCTCTTTCAACAGGTAGATGGGGTAGTGCGACTCGTCACCGATGATACCGTAGGGCGGGTTGCCCAGGATGATATCGAAGGGGATGGATGGCTCCCACAGCAAGAAGTCTGCTTCTACGAAGGTCGCCTGCGCTACATGGAGACGGGCGCGATGGAGAGGCTCCGGGTCTATCTCCACCCCGACCAGTTCATGCGTGTTGCCGTAGCGCTGGATGAAGGCGGAGAGGAAGGGCGCTTCGGCACAAGCAGGCTCCAGCACACGGCACTTCCTGCCTGCTGGCTGAGCCAAACGCACCATGAAATCCACGATCTCCGGGGGCGTGTACACTGCCCCCAGCGCGCGCTGCCGCTCGGCAGTCGCCAACTGTCGCCGCTGCGCCCCCCGAACGGCAAGAAGTTGTCCTAACCTCAACACAGGCTCCAACCCCGATTCTCTACCTCCAGCCAACACTACTCGCAGTGTCCACACTTCGGATTATCGCCTGTGCTGGGTTTATCCTCTACAACGGCGTCTTGCGCGTCCCGGCGATGGGGGCTTTTACCCCGCTAAGCCGTGCCTCCCTGCATGATGAACGCAGTAGAGCACCTCTGGAGGGCGAGGCTCTCGTCGAGCCGACCTCTTGTCATGCTGAGCGTGAGCGAAGCATCTCTTCTCCCTGGCGCTCAGGATGACAGAGAGGCGAGAGGCGTCTCCTCCAACCCAGAGGTCAATGCCTTGGCGTGAAGCCCGACCCCCTTGACAGGGCCGGTTGACAGAGCGTCTCTGCCGCAGGGTGCTACGGCTCGCACACCACCCGGAACCCGACGAAGGGCGCGTCAGTGAGCCACCACTTGCTCTTCGGATTCTGGGGGTCGTTCATCTGCCAGTCGGGCGTGTACTTCTTGCGCGCGGCGGGGTGCACCTTGTCGGGCTCATCGTAGAACGAACCGCCGCGCACGACGGGCACCTCGTCGTCTGCTGGCTGACACCACTCGGCGACGTTGCCCAGCATGTCATGGATGCCCCAGGCGTTGGGTTGCTTCGTGCCCACCTTGTGCGTCTTGTCGTCGGAGTTGCCCCAGTGCCAGGCGAGCTGATTCAGCAGTTCGCTGTCGGCAATCGGTCCTGCGGGCAATACCCCTGCGCGACAGGCGTACTCCCATTCCGCCTCCGTCGGCAGCCGATACTTCTTGCCCGTCTTCTTCGAAAGCCACTCGCAGTAGTTCCTGGCAGAAAGATAGGTCATGCTGATAGCAGGATAGCCCTTGTGACCGTAGCCCCGGTCTACGGCGCCGTACGGCTTGCTAGGGCGCGACACGGCGTCTGCCCCACCGAGGTTCTGCGTGTTCGGGGCGTCCAGTTTGTGCACGAACACATCGAACTCGTCCCAGGTGACCTCCGTCTTGCCGATGTAGAACGGCTTGATGGTCACCTGTTTGGGCTTGCCCGTTTTGGGGTCAGTGAAGGTGTATGTGCCGCCAGGCACGGGAACCATCTCGAACTTGACCACTGTGCCTGGGATGGTTTCCACGTAGGGGGAAAGCTTCTGGGCAGCAGGTTGTGCTGCTGTGTTCTGTGCGCGTCTCACCTGCGCCGTCCCTGCTGTCCATACCGCCAGAACCACTGCGCAGGCGAACAGCAGGCTGGCGTAGAAACTTCGAGGCAGCATGGGCAGAAGAGGTGAACTAACTCTCATGGTGTCCTGCGTTATCCTCCTTGCGATGCTTCTGCTGTTATGGACGGGTTCCGACGCTGGCGCGTTACGCCCGGGCGAGGCGCGTCTGCACCGTTATCAGTATAGCCAGATGGCGATGGGAGTGCAAGTGACCATCACTCTGTACGCTCCCGACCAGGCAACTGCCGAACGCGCCTGCGCTGCCGCCCTCGAGCGCATCGCGGAGATCGAGCAAATCGCCAGCGACTACCGCCCCGATAGCGAGCTGATGCGTCTGTGTGCGCAGGCGGGTGGAGCGCCTGTGCGCGTGAGCGAGGAGCTGTTCACGTTGCTGCAGCGGGCGCAAGCGCTCGCGCAACGCACGGGAGGCGCGTTCGACATCACAGTGGGACCCTACGTGCAGCTTTGGCGACGCGCCCGACGCACCGGGCAGTTTCCCACAGGAGAGGAGCTGCGCGAAGCGAGGGAGCGCGTCGGCTACGACAAGATAGTGCTGGACGAGCAGGAGCGCACAGTGCGACTACTGGTTCCTGGGATGCGGCTGGACTTGGGTGGCATCGCGAAGGGTTATGCCCTGGACTGCGCGCTGCGAGTGCTTCAGCAGCACGGTATTCACCACGCCCTGCTGGAGGCGGGCGGCGACATCGTGGCAGGGTTGGCTCCCCCAGGCACAGCGGGCTGGCGTATCCGCGTGGAGAACGCGGCGCCCGAACGGCAGTGGGTCTACCTCGCACGGGGAGCCATCTCCTCTTCTGGAGATACAGAGCAGTACGTGGAACATGAAGGCAAACGCTACTCGCATATTGTTGACCCGCGTACGGGCTGGGGGTTAACCACGCGCGTCGCCGCAACAGTCATCGCGCGCGATGGTATCACCTCCGATAGCTTAGCCACCGCCCTCTGTGTGCTGGGCAAGCAGGAGGGAATGCGCCTGATTCGGGCGATGCCAGGAGTGCGAGCATACATCCGGGAGGTTAAAGAGTAACCGTTCATTGCCCGTTACCCCTCTGGACTGAACTTGTCGGGGTACACCGATAGGGGCACCGCTTTCACCGTGCCTGATTGCAGCAGCACCAGCACCCATCCTCGTGCCCCTGGCGAGGGGGTATCGCGTCGGTCTTCCAGCTTGAAGTAGAGCGCCCAGTGCCACTGGCAGTCCACCAGCGGCGTCTGTTCACCCCATTTCCCCTCCCCATAGTGGGGGAAGGGTTGCCACCAACCCAGCTCGTGCGCGATGCCCCAGTTGGGAATGTAGTCGTAGCTGACCCCTGTCGGTAGGTATAGATTCCCCTCCAGACGGGGATTGCCCGAATGCTGACCCTTCCGCGAGTCGGAGGGGCAAATGAACAGCGAGGGCGAAGGCTGGTAGGCAGGATGGAGCGCACTCAGGCGGGGCGGCAGCGCATCGTAATCCTGAAAATACATGCGCGCCGCCATACCCACCTGGCGCAGCTGGCTCATGCACGAGGCGCGGCGGGCGCTAGAGCGCACCTGGGCGAACACAGGAAACAGGATGGCAGCGAGCAGTGCGATAATGGCGATAACGACAAGCAGCTCTACCAGCGTGAAAGCAGAAATCCGGCGTATCATCAGCTTGCTCCTGGAAAGAGATTGACACACCTTTATGATGACATATCGGACAGGCTGGTTACAACAGTCCGAGGGATATCTCTGTGCGAGATGGTATAATAAGCTCGCAAGAACAGCACCCCTCTCCATGCCGACATTGAGCGCTCTGATGAGCGCCTTTTCGAGAAAGGGGAAATGATGACAAGAGTCACTGTCATCGGCGGCGGCTTTGCAGGTTCCGAAGCGGCGTGGGCAGCAGCGAACGCAGGCGTACCTGTCCGTCTGTACGAGATGCGCCCTGTGCGCCAAACGCCCGTACACCAGACGCCGTACCTCGCGGAGCCTGTCTGCTCCAACTCCTTCAAGTCCAACCTGCTCACTACGCCAGCGGGTCTGCTGAAGTGGGAGATGCGGCAGTTCGGCTCGGTAGTGCTGGCGTGCGCAGAGGAAGTCGCCGTGCCAGCAGGCGAGGCTCTGGCGGTAGACCGTCATCTGTTCGCGCAAGCCGTGACGAAGCGGCTGGAGGCTCACCCGCTGATTGAGATTGTGCGCGAGGAGGTTACCGACATTCCCCCAGACCGCCCGCTAATCATCGCCACTGGTCCGCTCACTTCCGACGCGCTCGCGCAAGCGATGAGCCAGCTTACGGGCAGCCAGCGCCTCTACTTCTACGATGCGGTTGCGCCCATCGTAGACGCCCTCACGCTGAACATGGAGCGCCCCTTCGTCGCCTCGCGCTACGGCAAGGGCGAAGCAGCTTACCTCAATTGTCCCATGACGCGCGAAGAGTATGATGCCTTCGTAGACGCCCTGCTCTCTGCCGAGACGATAGCGCCGCACGATTTCGAGGAGCCGCGCTACTTCGAGGGATGCCTGCCCATTGAGGAAATCGCCGCGCGGGGCAGAGACGCCCTGCGCTTCAGCAGGTTCAAGCCGGTGGGGCTGGTAGACCCGCGCACGGGCAAGCGTCCGTATGCAGTGGTGCAGCTGCGTCAGGAGAACCTGCAGGGCACACTGTACGGGCTGGTAGGCTGCCAGACGCGCATGAAGTGGGGCGAGCAGAAGCGCGTGTTCCGCCTCATCCCCGGGCTGGAGAACGCCGAGTTCGTGCGCTACGGCGTGATGCACCGCAACACGTACATCCACTCGCCCTCCCTGCTAGAACCGACGTTGCAGCTGCGCTCCGAGCCTGGCATCCTCTTCGCGGGGCAGATTACGGGCGTCGAGGGCTACATCGAGAGCGCCATGTGCGGCATCGTCGCCGGGCTGAACGCAGCACGGCTGATACAGGGAGAGGAACCCATCGTGCTGCCCACAGACACGATGATGGGCGCACTGCTGGACTACATCAGCCATTATCAGGGCAAGGATTTCCAGCCGATGAACGCGAACTTCGGATTACTGCCCGAGCCCGAGCCGCCTGTGCGCGACCGCGCTGCGCGCATCGCGGCGAAAGTAGAGCGGGCACAGCGCTCACTGACGGAGTTTCTGGATGCGCTCCACCAATGACCTGTATGCGTGGATAGACGCCTTCTCCGCCGACCTGCAGTGTCGCCGACGCGCCTCGGAGCACACTCTGCGCGCCTACACGCGCGACCTCGTGCAGTTCGCCGAGTTTCTGGAGCGAGAGTACCCGCAGGCAGGCTGGCAGCAGGTGCAACCTGCAACGGTGCGGGCGTTTCTGGCGGAGCTGCATCGGCGCGCGATGTCTGCGCGGAGCATTGAGCGCAAGCTGGCGGGGTTGCGCGCATTCTTCAGGTACCTGCAGGCACGAGGCGTGACCTCACACAACCCCGCGCAGGCGGTCAGCGCTCCGCGCCGTGACCAGCAGCTGCCGAAGGTACTGGCGCAGCGAGAGGTAGAGCAGCTGCTCACGGCACCCACAGGCGACGACCTGCTCTCCATACGCGACCGGGCGGTTCTGGAGCTGCTCTACGCAACGGGCATGCGCGTGGGCGAGCTGACCCGCGTGCGCCTGCAGGACATCGACTGGAACCAAAACACCATCCAAGTGCTGGGCAAGGGGGGCAAGGCGCGTCTCGTGCTGTTTGGACGGGCAGCGCAGGAGGCGCTGAGTGAGTACCTCCAACATGCCCGCCCGCAGCTGCTAACGCAGAGGGAGGCGCCCGATGAGGGCTGGTTGTTCCTCAACGCTCGCGGCACTCGCCTGACCGACCGCAGCGTGCGCCGCATCGTGGACCGCTACGCCCTCACACTACATAGCGGTTTTAAACCGAGCCCGCACTCCCTGCGCCACTCCTTCGCCACCCATCTGCTGGACAACGGCGCCGACCTGCGTTCTGTGCAAGAGCTGCTGGGACATGCCAACCTGACCACCACCCAAATCTATACACACGTCAGCCGCCAGCGCCTGAAGGAGGTCTATCGTCAGGCGCACCCGCGCGCGAAAGGGGAGTGACAATACCGAACGCTGCGCAGCGCCATTAGGCTGTCAGGAGCTGAGCAGTACCGTTTCCCGGTCAAAAAGCCGTGTTGCCACCTGCAGGCTCACTATCGCCACCAACCCCGAAACTAGCAGAGATACCGACACGAACAGCGGGTCTAGAACACCTGTGAGTACCTGCTTGATGGTCATTGCGCTGTTCAAGATGGGCACCATCGCCAGCCACAGCCCGGACTCGGTGCGAGCGAACATGGAGGCGACAGCAGGT
>JANWXG010000144.1 GCA_025057335.1 bacterium
CATCGACCAGAACGGGGTGCCTGTTGCTGGTGCACAGGTAGATATCTTTCAGGCGACAGGTTATCCCGCCTGGTACGGCAAGTTTTACGACAATATACCTGACCTGAGCCTCGTCACCGATGAGAACGGCTTTATCCATCTGGGGAAAAATCCTTTCGGCGCAACCATCCGCCACACGTACGGCATCTCCAACGGCGTCATCATCCTGCGGTTACGCTACCGCGGACAGACCTATTTCCTGTTCCAGGAAGTGACCGATTTCAACCTGCAGCGCTGGAGCGCGCCGCCCGGACAGTCGCCAACGCACGGCTACTACCTACGCCAGATAGACCTGCGCGACCTCCCGGTGACCGTGCCGCGCGACCGATGGCGCGGCAACTACTTCAATGGCGACCACTTCCAGAACTTCGTGCGCCACCGTACGGACAATACCATCAACTTCACTTGGACCGGCTCGCCCGCCCCTGGGGTGAACGCCGACGGTTTCAGCGTGTACTGGCTCGGTAACTTCCGCTTCTCCGAGGGCTGGAAGCGATTCACCATCACGGCGGATGGCGGCATCCAGCTGATAATCGATGACCGCCTCGTTTTCGATGCCTGGCACAACACCAGGCTGCAAACGTGGACGCCTGTCATCTACACGACTCGTAACGCGCCGTACGTGGTGCCCGGACAGTCGGCTCCGCAGGGAGACTACCACCGCGTGCAGGTGCGTTATCGCCACCACACTGGCACAGCGCGGGTGCGAGTGAGCTGGGAAGATGAACCGCCTCCTGCGGACGTGCCCTTGAACGCCTGGCGAGCGGATTACTACACCACCAAAGACCTGCAAGGGTATCTCACCAGCCGCCTGGAAACACGTATCGACTACGTCTACGGACAGGGCTCGCCCGACCCCGCCCTGCCCAGCGACGGTTTTAGCGCGCGCTGGACAGGAGACTGGTACTTCGTGCCCGGCACATACCGCTTCACCGCTACTACTGACGATGGAATGCGCGTGTGGATAGACGGTGCGAGCGTGCTAGACAGGTGGTTCGTTCAGCCCGAAACGACCTACACATTCGAGCGCACTCTGAGCGAGGGAGTACACCGTATCCAGGTGGAATATTTTGAGGAGGGAGGCTCCGCTACCGCTCGACTGAGCTGGCAGCTGCTGAAACTGCTTTATGACGGGGAGGTGACCCTGCAGGACTGGCTGGCCTCTTCACAAGACATCACCCTACAGATGCGGGTGGACACCCTGCGCTTCCCTGTAGTACTGGACGCACAGGGGCGGTTTCGCATCCCCCTCTCCATCCCGCCAGGCGTCTACGACGTGAGTTTGCAGGGCGCTCACTGGCTCAGGAAGACACTGCGCCAAGTGCGATTCCCGCTCAGCGCTCCCCTGCGCTTCAGCCTTCTCAATGGGGACGTAAACGGCGACAACGAAATCAACCTGCTGGACTTCGGGGCGCTCGTGGCGGCGTTCGGCTGCGCGCCGGGCGACAGTGGGTGGAACCCAGGCGCAGACCTGAATGGCGACGAGGAGGTGAACCTTCTGGACTTCGGCATCCTAGTGCGCAACTTCGGCGCGACGGGGGATGAGTGACCTCACTTCTGGTGAAAAAGCGGGGTATCCAAGGTGAGAAAGGTGATATAATGAAGGCTAGCATGCTCTGTTGCAACAGACGCGCTAGAGCAAGTCTCCTATGGTAATTGGATGGAGAGAGTAACTAGCACTATGAGACGATATCCATTGCAATCCCATCTCTACGAGCGAAGGAGAGAGAACATTGGGTCAGCAAAACGCACTACCCTGTTCCGAAGCCGATTGTCCGTCCCTTTCAGTGGTGGTGCCTGCGTACAACGAGGAGGGACGGTTGGCAGATACCTTGCCCGCTATGTACAGCTACCTGAAGGAGCACTACTTCCCCTTCGAGCTGCTGGTTGTGGACGACGGTTCCACAGACCATACCCCTGCGATTGTGCAGCAGTTCGCACAGCAACATCCTGAAGTGCGGCTTATCTCCTATCAGCCCAATCGGGGCAAGGGACATGCGGTGCGCACTGGCGTGCTGCAGGCGCAGGGGGAATGGGTGCTTTTCTCGGACGCTGACCTCGCCACTCCGATAGAGGAGCTGACCCGCCTCGCAGAAAAACTGCGCGAGGGCTATGACATCGCTATTGCCTCGCGCGCGGCGATGGGCGCCCAGCTGGTAGTACGACAGCCCTGGTATCGCGAGCTGGCGGGGCGTAGCTTCAACCTGATGGTGCAGCTGCTAGCGGTGCCCGGCATCCACGACACACAATGTGGTTTCAAGCTGTTTCGTCAGCAAGCGGCACGAGAGATTTTCTCGCGCTGCGAAGAGAACGGCTTCAGCTTCGATATCGAGGTACTCCATGTCGCTCAGCGCCTGGGATACCGCATCGCCGAAGTGCCTGTGCGCTGGATGCACCGTGAAGGTTCTAAGGTGCGCCTGTTGCGCGATGCAGTACGCATGTTTCTCGCCTTGCTGCGCATTACGCGGCGACACCAGGCGTTGCGCGCGGTAGCACGCGAACCACGTCAGGTGCCATGAACCCCGCTGAATACGAACGCATGTACCGCTACGAGGACCACTACTGGTGGTTCGTCAGCCGACGGGAGCTGGTCGATGCGCTCGTCAGGCAACTGTCGTTGCCTCCCAACCCGGTGATTGTCGACGTGGGCTGCGGCACGGGGGCAACGGCGGTGCTGCTGCAGCAGTATGGAATGGTAGTAGGCGTGGATATCTCTCCCCTCGCCCTGTCATGGAGCAGGCAGCGCGGACTGGAGGCGCTGTTGCTAGCCGCAGCGGAGCGCCTTCCTCTTCTCTCGGAGAGCGTAGACGTGATTGTGGCCACCGATATTCTGGAACATCTGGACGACGATGTGGCGGTGCTCGAGGAGTTTCGCCGCGTGCTGAGACCGGGCGGATGTGTCGTTGTGACCGTGCCTGCCTACCGTATCCTCTGGAGCGAACACGACTTGGCGCTCATGCATCGAAGGCGTTACATCGCCAGTGTGCTGGCAAAAAGGGCACGCCTGGCAGGGTTCGAGATAGCAAAGCTCACCTACGCGCTCTTTTTCCTTTTCCCTCTTGCGCTGGTGATGCGGCTACTCAAACGCCGCCCTCCACCGCACAAGGAACCGGAAGCACAGTTACCTCCTCTGCCTCAGTGGCTGAACCAGCTTCTCATCCGCTTCCAGCGGATGGAAACCGCTCTGCTGAAACGTGTCCGCTTTCCCTGGGGAGTAAGTGTGGTGGCGGTGCTGCGAAAGCCATGAACAGCAGGTGGACGCTAGCAGCGGTAGCGGCTGTGTGGGCATGGACGAATCTGGTGGAACCGTTTCACCTCCGCTTGCGACGCCGCCCGCTGCCTGTACTTTCGCTGTCGCCTCGCTGGGATGGGCTTACCCTGCTGCACCTGAGCGACCTGCACATCCGCAAGAAGGGGTTACTGGAACGCAAGTTGCTGAAACTCCTGGAGCCTGCTCGCGCGGATATGGTCGTGTTGACAGGTGACCTGGTAGACTCGCCGCAGGGGATAAGCGTTCTGGAGGAGGCAGTCTCGGTAGTGCAGGCGCCGCTCGGTGTTTACGCGGTATGGGGCAACGCCGAACACAAATCGGCTCGCTTTCCCCAACGCGAACGGATAGAGCTGGCGCTGCGCCGCGCAGGGGTTCGCTTGCTGTGCAATGAAACCATTCTGCTCACGAGGGAAGGGGCAAGCATCTGGCTGGCAGGGGTAGATGACCCGCATTCAGGGCGCGCCGATTTGGAGAAGGTGGCTCCCAACGGGCGTCGGGCAGACCTACACCTTCTGCTAGCGCACTCGCCCGATGTGCTTCTCCACCCGTTGAGCGGGCAGTTTGACCTCATCCTGTGCGGGCATACCCACTGCGGTCAGGTGCGCCTGCCGGGCTGGGGAGCGCTATGGAGCCACACCCGCTTGGGGCGCTGGGCGGGCGACCGCATCCTTCGCCCCGAGCAGATTGCCCAGCGCCTGAACCGCCCCCTTCCCCAGCCGACCGTTGCCGTCTCGCCAGGAGTAGCGACCGTAGGTAGCCCCCTGTTCAAAGCGCGTCTTTTCTGCCCGCCCGAGGTGACGCTATGGACGCTACAGCCTAGCGCTTCTGCACCAGCGCATACACCGAAGAGGGCTTCTCTAGGTCAGGATACCTCACCAGCACGGCAGTGTGGATGATACGCGCTGCTCCCTCTGGCGAGAGCTTGTCCGTGTAGACAACGAGGTCGTAGGCCCCCTCTTCGTCAATAGACTTGCCGAACATCTGTCTCACGAACGCCTCGCGTTGACGGTCGGAATCGCGGATAGCCCGTTCCGCCTGCTCGCGCGACAGGTTCATCTGTTGCATCACCCGCTCGATGCGCACGGGCATGGATGCTTTCAGCCTGACGCGCAGCGCACGTGGCAACACAAAGTTCGCTCCTCTACCTAGGATGATGGCGAAACCTGCTCGCCCGATAGTGAGCAGCACTTCTACCAGGTGACGATGGTAGCTCGAGCTTTCAATAACGCTGACGCCTAGCAGGGACTTCACGACCGTTTCGATCTCGCTTTGGGCAAGCTCATCCAGCGATTGCACCATCTCGCGACGCACCTCGGCGTGGTTGGCAATGGCGTCAATCAGTTGGTGGTCCCAAACCTGCCACGGCGCTCCGAGCATCTCCGCCAGCTTCTGTGCCACCTCCGAGCCGCCCGTGCCCATCTGGCGCGAGAGAGTTATCACAGGGAGCACTGCGCGCCGCCGTTCACGCTTCTGAATCTCCTCGATACTGCGCAACCGCACAATGGACTCGGTCACCCGCTGGTCTACGAGGCGCGAGTCTTCTGTGATGCGAATCATACTCTATCGCCCCCCGTCCTCTTATGACTTCTGATTACAGTATAGCACTGTTGACAGAAAACCTCCAGTGGCAAAATACCAGTTTTGGAGCGATAATGCGCCCCCTTGCCAACAACTGCTAACGGGATAGAAGCAACTCACGCAGCGCGTAGAGAATAAAAAAGGGCGGCAGTTGTAGTAACCGCCGCCGAAGCCGGGGGATTACGGGGCGCCTCAGGTGCATGTGTATTCTGCAGTTCTAAGGCGACCTTTGCATTATCATGTTACCCGAGCGATATTAAAGGGGTTTTAAGGATTTGTAAAGAGAATCTTTTCTCAAAACGGCAGGTAATGCCCTTTTGGGAAACAAAGTAGGCAAAGTGGACAGCGCAGAGAGGCTACCTGTACGACCGTGAGGAGGTTGTTGTCGTCCTTCCTGTTCCCCAATCGTGCATTCGCAGACTACGAAAGAGTAGAGTGTTTGCCTCTGAGAGCCTGACCTTGCACAAGGCAAGATAAAATCTCCTTAAAACTGCTCTGGTAGAATAGCGGCGATATGAACAGCCTGTGGAGGAGGTGCTGAGACATGCGCTTGTACAAAGCGTTCACGTTGATCGAGCTGCTAGTGGTCATCGCCATCATCGCCATTCTTGCGGCGATTCTGTTCCCCGTCTTCTCGCAGGCGCGGGACAAGGCGCGTCAAGCCAGCTGCTTGAGCAACGTTAAGCAGCTGGGCACGGCGATGATGATGTACGCGCAGGACTATGACGAGGTGATTCCGCGCAACGCCTATGCGGACGCTCCGCGCGTGCTGGAAGGACCACACTTCACCAACTGTTCCACTCCGCGCTGGATGGATGTCATCCAGCCCTACGTCAAGAACATCCAGGTTTACAACTGCCCCAGCGACCCCTTCACGCCAATCAGCGGCACGCTCTGGACGGGGCGGCCCCACACACTGATGGAAAACAAGCGTTATGTTTTCCAGCCCTACTCGCCCGATGGCTCGCAGGTGTTCCGCGAGGCGGACTGCGGTGACCCCAACGGCACTACGAACATCGGGCGTCGCTTCGGCAGCTACGCCATCAACAACATGTACTACGACGCTACCGATAACTACACCCCGCCCAACAACCAGCCGATGGCGCGTATCGCACAGCCTGCAGACACCGTGCTGCTGGCGGAGGTGCAGGGCTACGGGCAGAGTGCAGATTTCTACCGCAAGGACCTAGATGACCCACAGCCCACTACGCCGCATGAGACCTTCCCGTTCCCCGCGCTGATTAACCGCCGCAACAATGGCGCCATCCTGGGACGGCACATGAAGTTGACCAACGTCGTGTGGTGTGACGGTCACGCCAAGGCGGTACGCCTGGAGTATCTGGGGGAGACCCGTCCTACTGTGTGGAAGGGTCAGACCTACAACAACCTGATGTTCCGCTTTACCATTGAGGAAGACTAACCTTGCGTCCCCTTCCATGATGTAGCGGTGTGTCAAAAGCCTTTCCCGCGACGGAAAGGCTTTTTTCGTTACACAGTGAGGAGATGCTCGGCTGGCTTGTCTCTGCGGAGGGGGAAGAGCTTTTTCTCCTCCCCGCGTGCGGGGAGGCGTTCGGCTCACATGGAGGTTCGCCCTCCAGCCGTTCTGGAGGGGGGCTTCCGCCGAGCGGTCGGTATATCCTGCGTACGCGAGCTTCTCCCCTATCCGTGCAGTCAGGCTTTGGCTATCCTCATTACCTCTTCAACTAGTGGGCGAGGGTATGTCATCTGCTCGCGCTATGGTTACTGCATGCAGCGCCTGTTACTCTGCCAACTGTGAACTCCCAAGAGGGGCACGCTCTGTCGTAACCTTGACGGATGCGACGGAGCGCATCCCTCCAAAGGGTGACCTCTGGCGGATGCGATGGAGTGCGTGCCTCTAGGGCGAACGCCTGCAGGGGCGAAGACTCGCGCCCAGCAAAGTGCCAGTGCCTACGGGGCGTGGCGTGGTTCGCAGGAGGTCACTGCATCCCTGTTTTCCGAATACTCTGGTCCCATCTTGACACGTGCGTCAAACCTGTGTAAAATAAGAAGTGCAATATGGCGGCGTAGCTCAGTC
>JANWXG010000145.1 GCA_025057335.1 bacterium
CGGAGGGTCATGCCCTGTCGTGGTCTATGCAACCACGTTGGCGCTTGACCCTCCACAGCCTCGTGCTTCAGCGGCTACTCGCTCGGAAGGCGCAGCGAACTAGAAGCCCGAAGTGCAACTTCTCCCTTCCGCGCCCCTCGCGTTGCGCTAGGAATGGCGCGACCACCTACCTCCTGCTGCCCTGCTCAGGCGAGATACGCCGCCCTGGGCTACGCGATGATTTCCAGGTACACCTTGCGCTTGTTTTTCATCGCAGCGGCTTTGGCAATGGTGCGCAAGGCGTTGGCGATGCGTCCTTGCTTGCCGATGACTTTGCCTACGTCGCTGGGAGCGACGTGCACCTCGTATGTGGTTGCGACCTCACCCGGAACCTCGTTGACGCGCACCTGGTCTGGCTCATCCACGAGTTCCTTCACCAGATACTCTACCAGCTCTTTCACCTCAGCCACTCCTTTAGCCCTCTCTGTCCAAAGAGTTTTGGTGAGTCAGCACGTGGTTTTTTTACGATTCGGCTGGCATGGCGGATGGCTGTTCTGCAGACTGCGTTTTGCGCTGCTGGAACGCCTCCAACACTCCCGCTCGGCGCAGGATGTTCCGTGCGGTGTCGGAGGGCTGTGCCCCATGCTCCAGCCAATAGAGCGCCCTCTCCACGTTCACTTGAACCGTGGCAGGGTCGGTCAAGGGATTATAGTAGCCAATGGTTTCGATGAACCGTCCATCTCGTGGCGCTGTGCTCGGCGCGACCACGAGCCGGTAAAACGGGCGCTTTTTCGCCCCCATGCGCTTGAGTCGTATCCTGACCGCCAAACCACCTCCCTCCTTTCCGTGTGGTTTTATCCGAAGAAGGGCAGGCGCACTCTCCGCTTGCCTTTGCCCCCTCCAGACCGCAGGTTGTTTAGCTCTCGGATCATCGCGCGCATCTCCTCGAATTGCGATAGCAGCTCGTTGACCTCATGTACGGAAGTGCCGCTTCCCCGCGCAATGCGCCGCTTGCGACTGGCGTTGATGATGTGCGGGTTGGCGCGCTCCTCCGGGGTCATGGACAAGATAATCGCCTCAATGTGCTTCAACTCTTTCGGGTCGATTTGCACGTCTTTCAGCTGCGCCCCCCAGCCGGGAATCATCTTGAGCAGCTGGTCCAGCGGTCCCATCTGCTGCATCTGGCGCATCTGGGTGAGGAAGTCGTTCAGGTCGAACTGGTTGTGGCGCAGCTTGCGCTGCAGCTCCTCCACCTGCTTCTGGTCGAAAGCTTGCTGCGCCTTCTCGATGAGCGTGAGCACGTCGCCCATGCCCAGAATGCGCCCCGCCATGCGGTCGGGGTGAAACAGGTCTAGGGCATCGGGCTTCTCGCCAACGCCGACGAACTTGATGGGTTTGCCGACGACCGCTCGAATGGAGATAGCGGCGCCGCCGCGCGTGTCGCCGTCCAGCTTGGTGAGGATGAAGCCGTCTACCTCCAGCTGGCGGTGGAACTCTTCTGCCACGCGCACCGCGTCTTGCCCCGTCATCGCGTCCAGCACCAGCAACGTCTCATGGGGCTGCGTTGCCTCTTTGACGCGGCGCACCTCCTCCATCATCTCCTCGTCAATGTGCAACCTGCCCGCTGTGTCCAGAATCACCACGTCATGCCCTTGCAGCAAAGCGTGCTGGAGCGCCTCGTGAGCGATACGCACTGCGTCTTTGCTATCGTCCATAGCGAATACTGGTATCTGCAAGTTGTGCCCCAGCACTTTCAGCTGTTGCACAGCGGCGGGGCGGCGCACGTCAGCAGCCACCAGAAGGGGGCGTCGTCCCTGCTTGCGCAGCCACAGCGCCAGTTTCGCAGCGGAAGTGGTTTTCCCGGAACCTTGCAGACCGCACAGCAGGATGACCGTCGGCGGCTTGGAGGCGAAGCGGATGCCCTCCGCGCCATCGCCAAGCAGGTTCACCATCTCCTCGTGCACAATCTTGATGACCTGCTGAGTGGCGGTGAGGCTCTCCAGCACCTCTTGCCCTACCGCGCGCTCGCGCACCCGAGCGATGAAATCCTTGACGACCTTGAAGTGCACATCTGCTTCGAGCAGGGCAATGCGCACCTCTCGCAGGGCGTCGTTAACGTCTTGCTCGGTGAGTTTGCCCTGATTACTCAGTCGCCGAAAGACCTTCTGCAGTTTTTCCGTCAGGCTTTCAAACAACTCGTGCTCTCTCCATTGCCTGTGGGGAATCTGCTATAGTATACACTTCTCAGCGGAGCTTGTCAAACGCTGAGAAGCACCAGGGAGCAGCTTACCCTCTGCTCGGGTTACCGGGCGGGGTAGAGTAGCCGCTTCCTGCCTGTCGCAGAGCTTCAGTTGTTGTTGTCGCTGTGGTTGTCTCCCGCTTCCTGCCTGTCCAGCTCGTCGGTCTGACGTCGCGAGGAGCGGCGCCCAACCACCTTCTTGTGGTCGATACCCGCAGCCTGCAGCGCCTTGTCCCACGACTCGAAGCGGCGTCGCGCGGCGGTGATGAGCGGAATATCGATCTCTTCCACGTGTTTAGCGTTTAGGGGAACTCCTTGCTCATACAGTTCACGCACGCGCTGGATGATGGTCTCCTCGTCCCAGTAGTGATAGCGACGAATCTCTTCGTAGTCGATGCCTGCTGCCTCAATCGCCTTGCGCCAGGAGCCAAAGTGTTTGGGCTTGGTGGCTGCTGCCGCCAGCTGGGGGTCGAGGTGGGTGCTCACGTTGCGCCAAGAGAGGTCTTCTCCGCGTTCATACAGTTCGCGGATGCGCTCGATGATACGCTGGCGGTTCCAGCTACGATACTTGCGCACCTGGTCGTAGTCGATGCCTGCGGCTCGCACCGCTTCCCGCCAACTCCCGTAGTAGCGCATAGCAGCACGCATCAGGGGTAAATGGTGAATCACAACGCTAGAGTAAGAGAGGTCTACCCCCTGTTCTGCTAATTGCCGAATCTCCTCGGCGATGCTTTCCTTCGTCCACCGCTTCGATGTCATCGAGTTACCTACCCCCGTCGTAGTTTTTTGACTTTACAGGATGACGTTTTGAAGCCGAAAAAGAAGCGACGTTTCTCTGAAACGCCGCCTCCCGACGACCACATCGCACATTTGCGTAGGCAAACGCGCAATGTCCTTTTCACGTTTATCAATACAATACATTATTTTGTTCCGTTTTGCAAGAGTAGCAGGGGCTGTCTCTTCGATTCCCTAAGCAATCCTGAATCTTGTTCTCACAGTATGCCTGGGAAAGAGGAGTATAGCTATTGCATGTAGAAATAAAAAATGATATAGTATAGATAAAGAATTAAGTGAAGTAGTCCAAGTAAGTAGCCAGAAGGAAGGAGGCTATCCTGGTGGAACGCCAGATACGCTACCAACGGGAGGCGGACCTGGCTTGGGCGCACAGTTTCCCACAGAACCCCGGCTGTGAACGCCTCCTGTCGTGCATCCAGTGCGGAACCTGCTCGGCGACCTGTCCGCTGGCGCTGTATATGGACCTGACGCCTCGGCAGGTCATTGCGTTGGTACGCGAGGGGTTCCGGGAAGACGTATTGCGCTCGAAGACCATCTGGCTGTGCGCCAGCTGCTACGCGTGCGCAGTGGAGTGCCCCCAGAACATCAGCATCACCGACGTCATGTATCGCCTCAAGCGCGAAGCCATCGCGAGCGGGATATACCCGAAACGCTTTCCCATCCCCGTGCTAGCTCGCGAGTTCTATGAGATGGTGCGCCGTCGCGGGCGCAACTCCGAGTTCTGGGTAGTGTTCTGGATGGCAATGCGCACCAACCCGCTGGTGTTACTGTCGATGGCGCGCACGGGATGGGAGCTGTGGCGCACGGGGAGGATGTCGCTGCGCTTGCGAGGCATCCAGCGCAGAGGCGACCTGCAGTATCTCCCCGCCGCGTCGAAGGAGGTGGACTAAATGCAGCCCGCTGCGAAATACCTGTACTACCCCGGTTGTTCATTGAGGGGAACGGGCATCGCCTACGAGGAGAGCTTGCTGACCACCTTCCGCTTGCTGGAGATACCGCTGGAAGAGCTGTCGGACTGGAACTGCTGTGGCGCCACTGCGTATATGTCGGTCAGCGAAGCCTCGGCGACGATGCTGGCGGCGCGCAACCTGGCGCTGGCGCGGCAAACAGGTGTGAAAGACCTGATTGCTCCTTGCAACGCCTGCTACCTTGCCCTGCGCAAGACGCAGAAGATGGTGGCGCAGTATCCACAGGTGGAGCAAGAGGTCGGGCAGTTTCTGCAGCAAGCGGGCTTGCCCTCTCTGGACTCAGTGCAGGTGCGTCATCCGCTGGACGTGTTGTACTGTGACATCGGCGTCAAGCGACTGCGCGAGCTGACGGTGCGTCGCCTGCAGGGCGTGCGCATGGCGTCGTACTACGGCTGTCAGGCGGTGCGTCCCTACGGCGAGGTGGACGACCCGCATGAGCCGACCCGCATGGACGAAATCCTGCGGGCGGTGGGCGTAGAAGTGGTAGAGTATCCGCTGAAGACCAAATGCTGCGGCGGTTCGCTCACGGGCACAATTCACGACGTGGGCGTGCGCCTGAACTACATCCTGTTGAAGGAGGCGCAGCGTCGCGGGGCGCAAGCCATCGTGACCATCTGCCCGCTGTGCCAGTTCAACCTGGACGCTTACCAGTCCAAGATACGCAAACAGACGGGTGAACCCATCGATATGCCCATCCTCTACCTGACTCAGGTGGTAGGCTGGGCGCTGGGCGGCGACTTTCGCGAGCTGGGCTTGCACCGCGCCATCTCCGGCAGGAAGCTGGTGGAGCAGTGGTTCACCGTGCGGAAGGAGGCAGAGACCTATGTCTGACGGCAAGAACGGTCAGGTGCGCATCGGCGTGTATGTGTGCCACTGCGGGGCGAACATCGCCGATACGGTGGACGTGAAGGCGGTTGCGGAGTACGCCGCCACCTTGCCCGGCGTGGTGGTGGCGCGCGATTACAAATACATGTGCTCCGACCCTGGGCAGGAGCTCATCCAGCAGGACATTCACGAGCACGGCGTCAACCGCGTAGTGGTTGCCGCGTGTAGCCCCTCGCTGCACGAGCCTACCTTCCGCGGCGCTGCCGAACGCGCGGGGCTGAATCCCTTCTTCGTACAGATGGTGAACATCCGCGAGCATGACTCGTGGGTACACTCCGACCGCGAGAAGGCAACGGAGAAAGCGAAAGACCTGGTGCGTGCGGCGGTGCAGCGCGTGTACTTCCATAAACCGCTGGAGCGGCGGCGGGTGCCTATCCATCCCGAGGTGCTGGTGGTGGGAGGCGGCATTGCGGGCATCCATGCGGCGCTGACCGTTGCCAACTCTGGCAAGAAGGTCTACCTAGTGGAGCGCGAGCCGACCATCGGCGGGCATATGGCGCAGTACGATAAGACTTTCCCCACGCTGGACTGTGCCGCGTGCATCCTCACGCCCAAGATGTCGGCGGTGAAGTCCCATCCCAACATTATCCTCTGGACGTACTCTGAAGTGGTCAGCGTCGACGGCTCCGTTGGCGACTACAAAGTCATCGTCAAGCGCAAGCCGCGCTATATCAAGGAAGACCTGTGCGTCGGTTGCCTGCAGTGTATCGACGCCTGCGTGTTCAAGGAGCCGAAGTTCGACGACGAGTTCAACCTGGGCTTGAGCAAGCGCAAGCCGATTTACATCCCCTTCGCGCAAGCGACGCCCAAAGTGGTGGTGATAGACCCGGAGGCGTGCATCCAGCTGCGCACGGGCAAGTGCAAGAAGTCGTGTCTAGAGGCGTGCGTGGAGCGGGGAGCCATCGATTTCGAACAGAAGGAGACCTACGAGGAGATTCATGTCGGCTCCATCATCATCGCGACGGGCTTCAAGACCTTCGACCCCACGCGCCTGCCGCAGTATGGCTACGGCAAGTACCCGAACGTGTATACTACGCTGGAGGTGGAGCGGCTGGTTAACGCCTCTGGTCCCACTGGCGGGCAGGTGGTGACGCGCGACGGGCGTGTGCCCCAGAGCGTAGGCATCATCCTGTGTGTCGGCTCGCGCGACGAGAAGACCAACCGCTGGTGCTCGCGCGTGTGCTGCATGACCTCGCTCAAGCTGGCGCACCTTATCAAGGAGCATACGGGCGCGGAGGTGTACATCTTCTACATCGACATGCGCGCCGCAGGCAAGGGCTACGAGGAGTTCTACCAGCGCGTGCTCAACGAGGGGGTGCATTTCGTGCGCGGGCGCGTAGCGGAAATCACCGACTGGGCGCTCGACCCCTCGGAGGAGGGTAAGCTGGTGGCGCGCGTGGAGGATACCAACACGGGCTTCGTGCGGCGCATCCCGCTGGATATGGTGGTGCTGGCGGTCGGACTGGAGCCGCAGATGGACGCCCTGGAGGTGCAGCGCAAGTTCGGCATCAGCTGTTCGCTGGACGGCTTCTTCCTGGAGAAGCATCCGAAGCTGGCGCCTGCACCGACCTACACTGACGGTATCTTCATTGCGGGCGTCTGCCAGGGTCCCAAGGACATCCCTGACACTGTGATGCAGGCGGGCTACGCTGCCGCTGAGGCGATTGCCCTGGCGGATAAAGGCTACTTCGAGCTGGAGCCCAACACCGCCTACGTGGTGGAGGAGGAGTGCTCTGGCTGCAAGACGTGTGTGCCGCTGTGTCCGTATAAGGCGATTAGCTTTAACGAGGAGAAGCAGAAGGCGGTCATCAACGAGGTGCTGTGCAAGGGGTGCGGCACCTGCGTGGCAGCGTGTCCGTCGGGTTCCATCAAGCAGAACCTGTTCGAGGACGAGGAGATATTCAGCGAGATCGAGGGCGTATTGGCATACGCCTGAGCGGTTGACAACTGGTATAGGGGCGGGGACTGGGCGCTCGCCGAACTGTCCCTCTGTCATACTGAGCGTGAGCGAGAGGGGCGGAGATTCTTCGCTTCGCTCAGAATGACAGGAGG
>JANWXG010000146.1 GCA_025057335.1 bacterium
TGGAGCAGTTGACGGCGCGGGTAGATAGCCTCGCTGAGAGAGTAGAGCAGCTAACCAGGCAGGTTCAGGAGATTGGGCTACGCCTGGACCAGCTGGCAGCCCTCGTCGCCTCGCTCACCGAGTCCCTGCAGCGCATCGGCGACGATGTGGCGAAGATGAAAGAGTTCTACCTGGAGCAGCGGTATTACACCCGGTCGCCAGCCTACTTCAGCAAGGTTATTCGGCGGGCGCGTACCATCAGCTACGAAGAGCTGTGTCGCCTGCTCGATGACGCTCTGGACGCGGGGGTGCTGAGTGTGGAGGAGCGCGATGACCTCATCCAGACGGATGTGGTCGTTCACGGGCGCCTGAGGGTAAGCGGCGAGGAAGTCCATCTGGTAGTAGAGGTCTCCTGGGGCATCGGTCGCGAGGACCTTCAGCGTGCTGTGAATCGAGCGCACACGTTCGCCAAACTGGGCTGGAAGACCGTTCCCGTGCTGGCAGGCAGCTGGGTGAGCCCAGAGGTACGAGAGGCTGCCAGGCAGGAAGGGGCGTTTGTGGTTCTGGACGGCGGCGTCGCCATAAACACGTACTCCCCCGAGACTGCATAAAAGCCTTTTTCGGGGGCGAGCGATAGCGCTTTCCGCCCCCGTTTCCGCTGGCAGCCGCGCGTCAGAGTAATCGCTACGCGGCACACCGAGGCGCTACCATCACTACCTGGTTCCGTCCGTGACGCTTCGCCGCCAATGCTGCGTCCTCCGCTGCCGACAACAGATGGTCAGCCGGGATGGCACTCTCGGGGTAGTTGACCACGCCGATGCTCACGCTCAAGCAACCGACGGGTTCCCAGCACTCCTGCGCAATCAGGTCGCGCACTGCCTGCATCCGCGCCTGTGCCTCACGCAGGTTGACCCCGGGCATCAGGGCGACAAACTGGTCGCCTGCGTAGCGTGACAGAATCGCCTTCTGCCCCAGGGTTTTCTGCAGAGCCTGTGCGACCGTAATCAGTGCCCTGTCGCCGTTGCGATAGCCATAGGTATCGTTGATGTGCTTCAGATGGTCCAAGAACACGACCGCTACGCTGAGAAGCTGGCTCTCCTGCAGGGAACGGCGCACTTGCTCCTCTAACAGCGTCTCCAGATGGTAGCGGTTAAACAGCCCTGTCAAGCTGTCTATCATCGCCATGCGGTCGATGTAATGGCGGTAGTGCAACAACGCCAGCGCAGCGCCATACGCTTGCGCGATGCTCGTAGCGAAGGAGATGTCTGTCCGACCAAACGGCTTTCCTCGCCTATTCACGACATGCAACACACCGCGTGCCTGTCTGTCGTCGCAGACAGGCAGAGTGAGTAGACGGCTCAGCTGCAGGTGTTGCCTTAATTCGCTAGTGAGCAGCTCCTCTTCGTCTGTCTGGTCGCTCACGTACGGCGTGTGGTGAATGAAGGCGTGGTCACTGGCAGCACATGCGCCTGCAGGCAAATGAACTCGGCAGAGCACCGCATCCTCGATACCATAGCCCGGAGGCATTCCCACAAAGGCGCGCTCACTCTCGGAGTACCAGAGCACGAACGCTGCCTGCGCTCCCAGTGCCTCTCCAATAGCGGCGCAGGCATGCTCTGTCGCCCGGTGCACTTGGGGGGCGTTGTAGATTGCCTGCATCGCCCCAGGCAGCAGCTCAATCAAAGACCCCGCGAACTCCTCCCCATTCCGTGTTTGGCGAGAGCGTCCCATATACTTCCCCCTCTTGTTACAGATTTGCTGTTCGTTATCATCGGTCAGTGGGAAGAGGTATCTCACTCCGAAAAGTGCCGTATTTGCCCTGCGTGAAAGCAGGCAATCTACCGATATCAGTACAGCGGGAATAGCAGGAATAGATATGATGCGGATGGTGGAGAAGTAAGGAGACCTATGACAACGCCCTGGGCTATTCGCACGAAAAACCTGACCAAACTATACCGCTCGCGCCAGGGCAACCATCTCGCGGTGCAGGGGCTGACTCTGCAGGTTGCCGACGGCGAGACGGTAGGCTTTCTGGGCGCGAACGGCGCGGGCAAGACGACTACAATCAAAATGCTGCTGAACTTCATCCAGCCGACGTCGGGACAGGCGTGGTTGTACGACGTACCCTGTGGAGAGCCTCGCGCCCGCCAGAAGGTCGGCTACCTGCCCGAACAGCCTTACTTCCCGCGCTTTCTCACGCCACGCGAGCTGCTTTCCGCCCACGCTACTCTGGCAGGCGTTTCGCCGCGCGAGGCAGAGCATCGGATTGCCCTCGCCCTCGAAATGGCTCGTGCCGACGGGTTCGCCCATCGCCCTATCGGCAAGCTCTCCAAGGGTATGACACAACGGGTGGCGCTCGCACAGGCTCTGGTTGGCGACCCGCAGCTGCTGATTCTGGACGAACCCGCTTCGGGATTAGACCCCGTGTCGCGTGTGGAGATGCGTAACGTGCTGCACGCGCTGAAAGAGCAGGGCAAGACCATCTTCCTCAGCTCACACCACCTGGGCGAGGTGGAGTTGCTCTGCGACCGCGTGGCGATTATCCATCAGGGACGGCTGCTCGCTTTCGGCACGCCAGAGGAGCTTGTGCAGCAGACCGACCGGTATACGCTGGTGGCGCAACAGGTCTCAGAAACGCTGAAACGCGCTCTGCGTCAGATAGCAAGTCACGTGCGCCGCGAGGGGACGCAGGTAGTTGCTACGATAGAGAGCATGTACCTGCCCGAAGTGCTCCATCGGTTCGCTCGCGGAGAGGGGCAGCTGATGAGCCTGGTTCGGCAGCGGGAGACGCTGGAAGAGGCTTTCCTGCGCATTGTGCAGAACGCGCTTCCCGCTGCCCCACTGGAAAAGGCAGCGTAGCTGCTCGGATACAGTGCGCGGGTTCACTGGGCGCGCTCAAGCAGGCTAAAGCCTGCACTACAAACGAGTATGCTTGTCGTGCGCACGTTAGTGCGCGGTTGGTTGTTAGGGTGAAGCACACACGTGCTTCACTACAAGCTGGAGCGGTCGCCGTGCGCATTGTAGTGCTGTAGAGCTTCTTGTTGGTAGTAGCGCACGTCAGTGCGCCTGTGTCATTCTGAGCGCAGCGAAGAATCTGTGCTTGGTGAAAGGCAGAGATGCTTCGCTGACGCTCAGCATGACACAAAGCCAGCGTCATTCTGAGCGAAGCGAAGAATCTCTTTTGGTTGAGATGCTTCGTCCACTCTCAGCATGACGAGGAACGGCTCGGCGGGAGCCCTCGCCCTCCAACTGCCTTGTCATTCTGAGCGGAGCGAAGAATCTCTCTTGACATGACAGGGGGAAACGGCTCGGCGGGAGCCTCGCCCTCCAAAACGTTTGTCATCCTGTGCGCCTTTTGTCATTCTGAGCGGAGCGAAGAATCTCGGCCGGGCGAGAGGCAGACCCCCTTTCGCCCCTGCTCAGCGTGCCAGAGAAAAACGGAGACTTCGCTAGTGGGCTAACGGAACCGTAACCAGAAGCCTCTCATGGAGGGAACGAGATGGTAAGAGCTCTCTATGCCCTGGTCAAACTGAGCTTTTTAGAGGGCGTGCGACGGCAAATCCTGCACGTGATGGTGTTGCTCTCACTCGTAGTCATCGCCGTAGCGGGCACAGTGACGTTTTTTGACCTGGGCGTGCAGGTGAAGATTGTCAAGGACACGGGCATGGTGATGATTCTGCTCGCTGGCTCCCTCAGCATCGTCTTCCTGCTGGGGGGCGCGCTGTTCCATGACGTAGAGCAACGGACGGTGTACCCTCTGCTGGCACGCCCGATACCGCGCACGCTGTATGTCGTCGCTCGCTATCTGGGCGCACTGGGCGCGGTGTACCTAGGCATGACCATCATGTCGGTGGCACTGGTCGCCCTGTTGTGGATTCACCTGGGCTACCTCTCGGCGATGGCGATTTGGGCGATAGCGTATACCTATCTGGAGGTGGCGCTGCTGGGGGCAGTAACCCTCCTGTTGTCTACCTTTCTCAGCCCAGCGATGACGGTCACGGTGACCCTCTTCCTGTATCTGATGGGCAGCATCAAGTTCAGCTACCTGCATCACTTAGCGGAGCGCAGTGGCGGTCTGACGAAGTGGCTCATCTTGCTGGTATCTGCGCCTCTGCCCAACATGGAAGCGTTTCGCCTGAAGGATGCACTGGTGCATGACCTGTCCGTGCCAACGACGTTTCTGGTAACCGTGGCGGTGTACGGCGTGTTGTTCACGGCGTTCTGCATGGCGGTCGCCTCATGGCGTTTCGGTCGGCAGGAGGTGTAATAGGATGCGCTGGTCTGCGCTGGTGATAGCGTTGCTCGCCCTGGGTCGCGTGGCACTGGGGCATGAGGGCGAGGAGCACTTTTGGGACGACCCCGAGCACTTGCGCGAGATGTTCCTCCAGATGGGCGTTCTCGCGGCAGTGGCGTTGGGGGCGGTGGTCTACTTCCTGATGGGCAAGAAGAGGCGGAGCCGATGAACCGACAGGCGTGGATTGCGTTGGCGCTGTTGCTGGCGATGGTGGCAGTCGAGGGGGCGATTCCTCCACAACCCGTAACTGCCCCTACAACTGAAAACGCCGCCTTGCGCACGGTGATGGCGATGGCGGGGCAGTTCCGCGTGGTGTTCGCGAACCTGCTGTGGATTAAAGTGGACAAGTATCATCACGAGCACATTCGCAAAGACCCCGACTGGACGAAGGACACGGATATCCTGCCGATGTTGCGCCTCATCACATGGCTGGACCCGCACTTCGTACAGGCGTATCAGGTAGCGGCGTTCATGCTGTCGGACAGCCTGGGGCGCTACGAGCACGCGCGTCAGCTGCTAGAAGAGGGTATCCGTCACAACCCCAACTCCTACGAGCTCTACGAGGAGATGGGCATGGCAATCCTTCGAGCTCGCAAGGACTACCGCGCAGCTTATCCTTATCTCACTCGGGCGCTCTCCCTCGCGCAGGATGAATTTGACAGGCAGCGGTTGCAACGCTTCTGCGAGACGGTGCGTCGTAAGATGGGAGAGGAGAACCGCCCCGCGCAGGCGAAGTAAACCGTTGAGGGCGTCCCAAATCTTCGTCCCTCGCCAGTAGACCGACGAGCGCCTCGCGCGCTGTTATAGGCTGCAGCCTGCACGGCAAACGTTCCTCGTTTGTGGTGCGCATTTCAGTGCGCTGCTGCAGGCTGAGTCTTGCGGTAAAGGTATTCCCTAGAAAAGGGCAAGCACGAGATGAGCCTTTCGCCTGACGATATCCTGAACCTCTTCCGCGACTGCGGCGCGGTGCTGCAGGGGCACTTTCGCCTCAGCTCGGGTAAGCACAGCGATACGTACTTCGAGAAGTTTCAGGTGTTGCAGCATCCGCACTACGTGCAGCAGCTGTGCGGCGAACTGGCGAAACGCTTCCGCCGCGACAGCGTGGAGGTCGTAGTGGGGCCGACGACGGGCGGTGTCATCATCGCCTACGAGGTGGCGCGTCAGCTGGGCACGCGGGCGGTGTATGCCGAACGCGAGGGCGACCGACGTGTGCTGCGACGTGGTTTTACCCTGCACGAGGGCGAGCGCGTGCTGGTAGTAGACGACATCCTCACGACGGGTGGCTCGGTGCGCGAGGTGCTGGAGATGCTGGAACCGTACCGCGTGCAGGTAGTCGGCGTGGGCGTGCTGGTAGACCGGGCGGGAGGGCTGGTAGACCTCGGCGTGCGTACTGAGGCGCTGTTGCAGCTGCTAGTGCAGGCGTGGGAGCCCCAAGCGTGCCCCCTTTGTCTGCGCAACGAACCGATTACCGAGCCAGGCAGCCGATTCTTGCAGACGAAGCCGACCCCTTGACCACGTTCCCTCTTTTGCGTAGAATGGTGAGGCGCGTCCTCACGCGCTCCTGCAGGTGAAGCCTGCACGACGGACGTCCGTCGCTTGTCGTGCGCACTTCAGTGCGCTCCTGCAGGCTGAAGCCTGCACTACAGAAGTCTCTAGTCCGTTGCTCCGTTTCTCGCCTTATGATGGAAAGCGTTATTCGCGCTCTACGCGCCGCGCTGCAAACCGACCCGGGCGACGTCGAGGTGCGGATGCACCTGGCTCAACTGCTGCAAGACGCTGGTCAGTATGCGGAAGCGCTTGCTGAGTACCGCGCCGTGCTGCGCTACCAGCCCCATCATCCCGATGCCTGGCTGGGCGTGGCGCGAAACTTGCACGCCCTGGGACGCGAACAGGAAGCGTATCACGAGTTGCAGGCTCTGCTGGAACACTATCCTGACCTCATCGAAGCGCACCTGCTTCGCGAGCGATGGGGACTTGCGAATCCGGAGGTCGCAGACAGAGAGGAGCCTCTCGCTCCTGAGGATGAAACCCCTTTCCCCTTGAGCCAGCCAAGCGTCTCCTTCGCGGACATCGGCGGGATGGAGGAGGTTAAGGAACAGATTCGGCTGATGGTGCTCTACCCGCTGCAGCATCCCGAAATCTACCAGACCTACGGCAGGCAGATGGGAGGCGGTGTGTTGCTCTACGGACCTCCGGGCTGCGGCAAGACGCTGCTGGCGAAAGCTACTGCTGCCGAGAGCGGACTGCCTCTGCTCTACGTGGCGGTGAGCGATGTCCTCTCCCCTTGGTTTGGCGAGAGCGAGCGAACCCTTCATCTCGTGTTCGAGACCGCCCGCCGACATGCGCCCTGCGTTCTGTTCATCGATGAGGTAGACGCCATTGGCGTGAAGCGTTACGATGCACACGTCGTTGCCCGGCCGCTGGTCAGCCAGTTCCTGGAGGAGACCGACGGCATCCGCTCGGAGAGGGCGTCCGTGCTGCTGCTGGCAGCGACGAACGCGCCCTGGCACGTCGACCCTGCCCTGCTGCGCCCAGGCAGGTTTGACCGCGTCCTGTTTGTGCCTCCGCCTGACCAGAGAGCGCGCACGGAAATCCTCCGCATTCACCTGCGAGACAAGCCCGTCGAGCCACGCTTC
>JANWXG010000147.1 GCA_025057335.1 bacterium
GCCCTCGCCCAGCAGGGCGGAAAATCCGTGGAAGAGATGCTCTCCACCATGCGTCAGATTCAGGAACAAGCCGAAGCCTCTGCGCAGAAGGTGGAACAACTGGACCAACTGGGACAGCAAATCGGTCATATCGTGCAGACCATCGAGCAGATTGCCGAGCAGACCAACCTGCTGGCGTTGAATGCGGCGATTGAGGCAGCGCGGGCAGGCGAGCATGGTCGCGGTTTTGCGGTGGTGGCGGACGAGGTGCGCAAGTTGGCGGAGCAGGCGGGCGCGGCGACGAAGGAGATTGCGCACCTGATTGGCAACGTGCGTGCGGGGGTAGAGGAGACGGTGCGTGCGATACGCGCCACGAGTGAGATGGTTGCTGACGGCTTTGCCCGCAGTGAGCAGGTGGGTTCGGCGTTGTTGCAGATTGTGCAGGCGTCGCAGCAGGTGGCGGGCGAGGTGCAGTCGGTGACGGCGGTAGCGGAGGAGATGTCGGCGAGTGTGCAGCAGGTGCTGGCGACGGTGACGACGGTGTTGCAGAGCGCGGAGGAGAACGCGCAGGCAGCATCGGAGATGGCAGCGGGTTCCGAGCAGGTGTCGTCGGCAATAGCGTCGGTGGCGAGCATCAGCGAGGAGGCGGCGGCGAGCGCGCAGGAGCTCAACGCCTCCAGTGAGGAGGTGGCAGCGGCGGCGCAGGAGTTGGCGAAGATGGCGCAGCAGTTGCAGGAGCTGGTGAGCCGCTTCCGCTACGAGGAGGGCGAGAGCCGTCCGCCCCTGCGCCTGGCGGCGTAGCGGATATTGCCCTCACCCCCGTCCCCTCTCCCAGTGGGAGAGGGGATTTTTACTCCATTGTCCGCACACGCACGCGCACCCGCTCCTGAGCGCGGTATGCCACCACCAAGAAAGGGACCGTCAGGTTGAGGGGCATATCCAATATCGCTTGCAACGTCTGGATGACGAAACTCGGCTGGATGTGTCCCGGTCGAAGGTAGACCACTCCCGTGAAAGCCACTCCCCGTGCAATAGTGAGAGTGCCAAAATCGGCATCGTGGGTGACTACTACTCGCCCCAGCTGGTGAGCCGTCTCGAGAAGAAATCTATCGGAGGTGCCTGTCCAGCCCTGTTCCCGCACTGATATCACGTCTATCTGCTGGGAACGCATCCACTGGACGACGTCGGGGTGGATGTTCTCATCAGCGAGGAAGCGGAAGGATCGCAGTGTCATTTGCCCTCTTGGGGAGTGATGGATACCTCTAAGACGACCTCGTTCTCTAGGAAACGGGCGGCGTAGCGGAGAGCCTGCTCCACATCCTCTTCACCTAGCTGCGGATAGGCTTGGAGAATTTGCTCGCGCGTAGCTCCACTGGCGAACAGTTCCAGCAGGAACTCCACACTGATGCGCGTGCCCTTGATACAGGGTTTGCCCGACAGGATGTCAGGATGTGCCACGATACGGTCCAGCTGAGCGTTTACCACTTTACCTGGGCCCTCTTCCCGTTGTTTACCAGTATTATATCTGTAAGCGCAATACCCAGTCAATTTTTCCCCGAGCGAAAGAGGAGAGACATGCTCTACCAGGCGCAGACGCCCTCACCCCCGTCCCCTCTCCCAGTGGGAGAGGGGATTTGATCATTTCAGCGGCGAGCGAAGCGCGACGGTCCACTCTTGACAAGCGGCTTTTTGTATGTTATCTCATAGATACCAGAGAACATCTGGTAAACTGCGGGTTTCTTGACACGAGGGAAAGGTGAAGGAGGTGCGCCATGAGCAGGGGGAAAACAACCGTGCACCATCTGGTGGAAGGGGGGATAGAACCCCTGCTGTCCTTGGCAGAGCAAGCTTTGTGGAACGATACGCTGCGCCGAGCGGTGATGCGACAACTAGAAAAACGTGTGCTGGCGCATGTGCAGAGCAGTGCAAGTCCCCACCGCCCGCCTCAGGTCACCCGCGATAAGATGGACCTGATGCGCGCGCTGATACGCTCCCTCGAGCGGGCAATGGAGCGCAGGCAGGTCTCCCGCCCTGTGGTGCGTCGGCTGTTGCGCGCGCTGGTGGTCAACACGATACTGCGCCAGAACCGGGAGATAGAGGCTGCCGAGCTCCGCTTCTCGCAGCGACATGACGGACATGCCCCTCCGATTACGCTGGTCATCAGCCCGACGAAGGTCTGCAACCTGCACTGCATCGGTTGCTACGCCAACTCCAGCCGCGGCACCACCGACAGGCTTGAGTGGGAGGTCTTCGAGCGCATCGTGCATGAGGCGAAGACGCTCTGGGGCATCCGTTTCTTCACCATCTCGGGCGGGGAACCGCTGGCTTACCGTTCGCAGGGCAAGGGGGTGCTGGACCTGTTTGCCCAGCATGAAGACTGCTTCTTCATGATGTATACGAACGGAACGCTGATTGACCAGCCTGTCGCGGAGCGTATGGCGCAGCTGGGCAACGTCGTACCAGCCATCTCGGTAGAGGGGCTGGAACAGCGCACCGATGAGCGACGGGGCAAAGGCGTGTTCCAACGCATCCTGCATGCCATGCAGCACCTGCGGGAGGCGGGAGTCATCTTCGGCATCTCCCTGACCGCGACCCGATACAATGCCGAGGAAATCCTGTCTGACGAATTTGTGGACTTCTTCTTTGAGCAACAGCAGGCGGTGTTCGGCTGGCTGTTCCAGTATATGCCCATCGGGCGCGGATACTCCCTGGAGCTGCTGCCGACGCCAGAGCAGCGGCTGTGGATGTGGAGACGCACGTGGCAGCTGGTGCGCGAACGCCACATCATGCTGGCAGACTTCTGGAACTGCGGCACCGTGAGCGACGGATGTATCGCTGCAGGGCGCGATGCCGGGTACCTGTACATCGACTGGAGCGGCAAGGTCATGCCCTGTGTGTTCGTGCCGTACTCCCCGGTGAACATCCATGAAGTCTACCAGCGGGGCGGCACCATCGACGACATCTACGACCTGCCCTACTTCCGCGCCATCCGACAGTGGCAGTGGGACTACGGTTTCGGCAAGCGACGCCCCGAAGAGCACGGCAACTGGCTGATACCTTGCTCCATCCGTGACCATCATCGGGACGGTCGCGCCTTCATCGAGCGGTACCGCCCCGAACCCGAGGACGAGTCCGCTGCGGAGGCGCTGCGCGACCCGAACTACTACGAAGGGCTTATCGCCTACGACGAGAAGCTGCGCGAGCAGTTCGACCCGGTGTGGCAGAGGGAGTACCTGAGCGAGGTCACGTCATCTAGCCCGTTAGAGACATCGTGTAGCGGGGGAAGGTCGTAGCGACGGGGGCGCCTCCAGATGCCCCTCGTCATATTGCTGCTCTAGCAAAAATCTCCCTCACCTTCGTCCATAATCCCTCTTTTTTTGCTGTCATCTATGGTATAATACCTGTGTTCGGTGTTCGTTGCACGAGACGGTTCGGTTTCGGGTCCGTACACCTCATGGGAGGGACCGCGTTCGAGCCTACCGGCAGCACCGCAACAGAAATCCGGGAGGCTCCGCGCTTCCCGACATGAGGTGAAAAAAGAGATGTCACAAACCACTTCGTTGTTCGTAGGGAATCTCTCCTACGCCACCACCGCAGACCAGCTGCGTGACCTGTTCGCCCCCTGGGGTCCTGTCTCTGACGCCCGTGTCATCGAGGGGCGTGGCTTCGGCTTCGTGGACATCCCCGCCGAGAACATGCAGGCAGCCATCGACGCCACCAACGGGCAGGTGTTCATGGGCAGAACCATCACGGTGAACCAGGCGCGCCCCCGCACGGAGCGACGCGAGGGCGGTTTCCGCAGCGACCGCGGCGGCTACGGCTCCGGGCGACGCGACCGACGCTGGTAAGCCCGAACCATCGCCATAGTGCAACGGCACGCCGTAGGGCGTGCCGTTCGCGTTTTTGCCATGCTGGCGCTATCGCAACGTCACGACGGTGACGCCATCCCCTCCCTCGAAGGGGTCTGCGCTGCGGTAGGAAGCCACCAGAGGATGCGTTCTGAGGTATTCCCGCACCGCCTGCCTGAGCGCGCCCGTGCCCTTGCCGTGGATCACGCGCACCTTTTCCAGCCCCGCCGCGTAGGCGTCGTGCAGATACTGGTCCAGGTTCTGCAAAGCCTCCTCTACCCGCTGCATCCGCAACATAATCTCCGGCGAGATGCCGGTAGCGCGAGAGAGGTTCACGGGCATGGATACCGCGGGCTGCGCTGAAGGCTTCCCCTCCACTCGACGCAGCGCCTCGCGCGGAACGGTCACCCGAATGGCTCCCGCCTGCACTACGGCTTCCTTTTCGCCCAGCTGCAGCACGGTACCCACCACATTCAGTGTGGTGACGCGCACGGTATCGCCCTCTCGGATCTCAGTCGGGGCGGGAGCGGGGGCAGGGGGGGATAAGAGCGACCGCATCTGCTCTGCAGTCTGGCGTATCCGCTGGCGCGCCTCCTGCGCCTCGCGATTCTCGCGCGGCTGCTCGCGCAGCCGCTGGTATGCCTCCTCCGCCTGCTGGAGTATCTGCTGCAGCCGCTCCTGCACCTCCTGCGCCACCTGTTCGCGTAGCCGCTGGCGTTCTTCATCCAGCTGCTCGAGGCGCTGTTGCAGTTGCTTGCGCAGGTTTTCGGTTTCACGCCGTTCCTGCTCCGCCAGAACGCGCTCCCTCTCTGCTGCGCGCTGTTCCTCCTCCAGACGGCGCATGATGCTGGCGGCTTCGGTCTCGCGTCCAGCGAGGCGCGCCCGCGCGGTCTCAATCACCGAGGGGGGTAGCCCCAGCCGCTGCGCAATCACGATGGCATGGCTGGAACCGGGCGCCCCGATGCGCAGGTGATAGGTGGGGCGCAACGTCTGCAGGTCGAACTCCACTGAGGCGTTCTGCACGCCCTGTCGCGCATAGGCGTAGCTTTTCAGCTCGCCGTAGTGGGTCGTTGCCATCACGCGCGCACGACGCGCCAGCAAGTAGTCCAGTATCGCCTGCGCCAGCGCCGCGCCTTCAGCAGGGTCGGTTCCCGCGCCCAGCTCGTCCAGCAGCACCAGCGTGCGTTCATCGCAATGCGGCAGCATCGCCGCGATGTTGGTAATGTGCCCCGAGAAGGTGGATAGCGACTGCTCGATGCTCTGCTCGTCGCCGATGTCGGCAAAGACCTTCTCGAACACCGCCATCTCGGTTCCGGTGTCGGCGGGCACATGCAGCCCCGACTGCATCATCAGGGTGAGTAAGCCCACTGTCTTGAGCGTTACCGTCTTGCCGCCTGTGTTAGGTCCTGTAATGAGCAGGATGCGGAACCGTTCGCCCAGCTGCACGTCGATGGGCACAACAGGCGGCTGGAGTAGGGGATGCCTTGCCTGGCGTAGGCGTACCCTTCCTGCCGTGTTGAGCGCGGGCTCGACAGCGTCCCACTCGGCACTGAGCAGGGCGCGCGCATGGATGAAGTCCAGCTCGCCCAGCGCGTCGCAGGTGAGCAGCAGGGCGTCAGCGTGCCTGCCCACCAGGGCGCTGAGCTGTGCCAGCACGCGCTCCACTTCGCGCTGCTCGGCGAGCTGCGTCTCACGAATCTGGTTGCCGAGGTCTACAACCTCTTGCGGCTCCATGAACAGCGTGGCTCCCGACGCGCTCACGTCGTGTACGATACCGCCGAACTGCGCCCGGTACTCGGCTTTGACGGGCAGGCAATAGCGGTCGCCGCGCAGGGTAATGACAGGCTCCTGCAGCAGGTTTCGGACACGGGAAGAATGCAGGATGGCTTGCAGGCGTTCCGTGATGCGGCTATGCAACTGACGTAGGCGCTGGCGAAGACGCATCAGCTCGGGAGTGGCGTCGTCGGCGACAGTAGCGTCCTCGCGCAGGCAACGGCGGATTTCGTTGACCACATCGGGCAGCGGCTCCAGCTGGCGCGCCAGCACACATAGCGCAGGGCACTTTTCTTCGCGCCCCAGCAGGAAGGTACGCAGGCGTCGAGCGGCTTCCAGCGTGTCGGCAATAGATAGCAGTGGCTCGGGGGGAAGTATGCCTCCCGCACGCGCCAGCGAGACAGCCGAACGCACATCCTGTGCCCCGCGAAAGGACATCTCCTCCGCCAGGTCTATCAGCCGACGCGCCTCAGAGGTCTGTTGCAGTCGCAGACGGATGGTCTCCAGGTCGCTAGAGGGGGTCAGTTGTCGCACTCGTTCCGCGCCCATTGGCGTGGCGCAGTGCGCTGCCAGCCTCTGTCGGATGGCATCATACTCCAGTACTTTGAGCGTGTGTGCATTCATGAAGCGGTCAGAACACCTCGTCGAGGCACACCTTGCGTTCAGCCAACCGTCGCACCTGTTCGCCTCCACCGTTATTATAGCAGATGGCGGTCAACAGCGGATTGGGCTTTGACAGGGAGTTTCAGATGCTAGCAAAAGTGCTTGACATTCTCTGAGACGAGCTGTATACTGTAACTAGCGACATACCGTTATAGAACGCTCTGGATTCAGGAGGGTCAAAGATGCGCAAAGGCTTTACCCTGATTGAGCTGCTGGTGGTTATCGCGATTATCGCGATACTGGCAGCCATTCTGTTCCCTGTCTTCGCACAGGCTCGATCTAAGGCTCGGCAAGCGGCGTGCATCAGCCACAGCAAGCAGATCGGACTGGCGATTATGATGTATGCTCAGGACTACGACGAAACCTATCCTCCGTATCAGCTGGTAGTGCCGTGTCCGTGGCCCGATATCTGCGGTACCAGCCTCGTGACTGGTGGTTTCCTCTACCTCGTT
>JANWXG010000148.1 GCA_025057335.1 bacterium
CTGGCGCGACATGGAGATTCTCAACCTCCCCAGCGGTCAACCCTACGTGAACCTCACAGGACAGGCGGCAGAGCGTGCACAGGGAGGCAGGGTGCACGTGAGCATCGCGCACGAACCCACCTTCGCTATCGCGATTGCCATTTGGGAGGCAGAGTGATGTCCATCCGCATCGCCATCCTCGTCTCTGGGCACGGGCGCGGCTCCAACATGGCAGCCCTCATCGACGCCTGCGAACGCGGCGAGATCGATGGACAAGTAGTGCTAGTGATTGGCACCAGACGGGAAGCCCCTGCCCTGCAACGCGCTGCCGAGAAAGGCGTGCCCACGTGCGTCATCTCCCCGCGCGGATTGGATGACGAGCAGTATGCACGGCGCTTGCTGCAGGCGCTAGAGGAGGCACAGGTGGACCTGGTGTGTCTGGCAGGTTACATGCGTCTGCTGCCCGCGCCCGTCGTGCGGGCGTACGCGGGACGAGTGATGAACATCCACCCTGCTCTGCTGCCCCTGTTCGGAGGCAAGGGCATGTACGGCGAGCACGTGCATCGGGCAGTGCTGGAGTCGGGCATGAAGGTGTCGGGCTGTACGGTGCACTTTGTAGATGAACACTACGACACAGGACCCATCATCTTGCAGCGGTGCGTGCCCGTCGAGGAGGATGACACGTGGGAGAGCCTCGCCGCGCGCGTGCTGGAACAGGAGCATCAGGCTTACGTGCAGGCGGTGAAGCTGTTTGCAGAGGGGAGGCTGCGCCTCGAGGGGCGGCGAGTGCGCATTCTGCCATCATCACCGTAGGGGGGCGAGCGATGATGCTGGAGAAGCGCGCATTGGGAAGTACTGGTTTGCAGGTAACCTTCATTGGGTTCGGCGCGCTGGAAATTGGGCGAGATTGGGGACTGGGTGACGCGGAGCAACGCCGTCGCCCTGCCGAGGAGGAGGCGGGAAGAACGCTGAACGCCGTGCTGGATATGGGCATCAACCTGATAGACACCGCTCGCGCCTATCACGAGAGTGAGGCACGCATCGGCAAGTACATCTCGCACCGCAGGTCGGAATACGTGCTGTGCAGCAAGTGTGGCGAGCACAGCGATGACCCGCGCACCTACTACGATTTCTCCTATCGCGCGGTGGCGGATTCCATCGACCTCAGCCTGCGTCTGCTGCGCACCGACGTGATAGACGTGATGCAGATTCATTTCGGGCCCGAGCCGCAGAAGGTGCTGGATGAGGGAGAAACGCTACGCGCCATGCGCGAGGCTCAGGAGGCAGGCAAAGTGCGCTTCCTCGGTGCGTCACCGGGTATGGATGTGCTGGAGCGGTGTATCGAATCGGGTGACTTTCAGGTGCTGCAGATTGGCTACAGCCTGCTTGACCAGAGCGCGCACGACCTGATCACCCGCGCGCACGAAAACGGGATAGGCGTGCTTATCCGCAGTGGGCTGGCGGCAGGGTGGCTTACCCCGCGCGCGCTGACCGTGCCGCCCGAACAGCGTCCTCCCAAAGTGCAGAAGCTGCTGGAACTCTGCCAGGGCGACGCGGAACTGCTTCACGCGCTGGCTTTGCACTTCCTGCATCGACATCGGGGCATCAGTTCGGTACTCATCGGCACGCGGCGGGCAGAGAACCTGAGAAAGAACATCGAACTGCTGCAACGCCCGGTGGACGAGAACCTGCTGCAAGAGGCGATAGAGATTGGCAGGGGATAACGGTCGGGAAGTGTCGGGAACTTGCGCACGCAACCCGCTGGCGGCATCCGAATGACCTCATGGGGCAGACACAGGGGCAATCCGCTGCGGTCGTCCGCTGGGCAGGGATGTTAAGAATCAGCCTGCAACACTCGCAACAGACTGCGCTTCTTGCGCACGTTGAGCGCGGCTTCCACCGTTTCGATGCGGAACTCGCGCATGAACTCGGCAAGGCGCTGATCCTCCGCCAGTTCGGGGCTATCCTTCAGTCCGTTCAGCACCGCATTCACGACGCCGCGCACAGACGGTGAAGCAAACTCCTCTGACAGGCTATAGTAAGTGCGCTTGCCGCGCTGCTCTTCGAGGAGCAAGCCCGCCTCCTTCAATATCGCGAGGTGCTTGCTGACCGTAGACTGGCTCAAGCCCAAAACGCCCATCAGCTGACACACGCACAGCGGTCCCCCCTGCAGGGCGGCGAGTATCCGCAGGCGGTTCCGGTCCGCCATCGCTTTGAACAACTGTTCCATTTGCGAGAGGGTGCTCATGTTCTTTGTCTCCAGCAGCATTATACCTGCGTGATGGATTATTTTCAAAATATGTGATACAATCATATCGTCAGATATAGATATGATATTGGAGAAATAGCAATGCTCTGGGATGCGGTTCGTGGCGGGTTGCTGGCTCTACAGGACTATGTGTTGTATCACGTCCTCACCTGTCTGATACCAGCGTTTCTGCTGGCGGGAGGCATGGTGGCGTTCGTGCCGAAAGAGGCGGTGCTCCGTTATCTGGGCATCGCCTCTCATCGCGTTGTCACCTTTCTGAGCGCGGCGTTCGCCAGTTTCTTCGTGGCGGCGTGTTCCTGCACGGTGATACCGGTGTCGGCGGGAGTGTACTTTGCGGGAGCCAGTATCGGTGCAGCCTTCATCATCCTGTGGGTAGCCCCTGCGACCAACGTGCTTGCCCTCACATACACCGGCGCAATTATCGGCTGGGAGATGGCGGTGGTGCGTATCCTCAGCGCGTTGCTGATGGCGATTGCGGTAGGCGCGGTGATGACGATGGCTTTTCGGCGTGAGGAGATGGCAAGGCTCGAGGCGGCGCGGGCGGCAAGTGAGGGTAGCCCGTTCGATGCCAGCGCGCGGGTGCAGTGGAGAGACATCGTTTTGCTGTTCTTGATTGCGGTCAGCCTGCTTTCGCCGAACTATCTGATACGCACTGGTCCCTACTGGCAGAAGGTGACCGTGTGGGCAGTGGGGATGGTGGTTGTTGCGGTGTACGCATGGCGCACTAAGAGCCGCGAAGAGATACGTCACTGGCTGGGTGAAACGTGGTGGTTCGTGCGGATTATTCTGCCCCTTCTGTTCGTAGGAGTGTTCATGGTAGGCGTCATTGGCGCGCTGTTGCCCCAGCAGTTGGTAGAGAAGTGGGTAGGGGGAAACAGCCTGCGGGCGTCCTTCATCGCCACGCTGGTGGGCGCCATCAGCTATTTTGCCACCATGACCGAAGCGCCGTTCGTGCACAAGCTGATGCAGCTGGGTATGGGTAAGGGACCTGCGCTGGCGCTGCTATTGACCGGTCCCGGCTTGAGCCTGCCCAACTGGATTGCCATTGCCCGCGTGTTCGGCGTGCGCAAGTCGACGGTGTATGTGGTCACTCTCGTCGTGCTGGGCACGCTGGTGGGATGGGTGGCGGGCAATCTGGTATGGCGATAACAACAGAAAAATCAAACCACAGGAGGTATCACCATGAAGATAGAGGTTCTCGGTTCGGGGTGTCCGCGATGCCATACGCTGGAGAAGCACGCGAAGGAAGCGGTGAAGCAGCTCGGTATTGAGGCGGAGATAGAACACCTCACCGACCTGCAGCACTCCATCAAGCGGATGCAGGAGGTACGTGCAATCACCACGCCAGCGCTGGTGGTGGATGGCAAACTGGTGTTGCAGGGCAAAGTGCCGAGCGTGCCGGAACTGGTACAGACGCTCGCCTCGCTGATGGCGGCGGAAGGATAGCGAAGGCAGGAAAAAGGCTCTCTGGGGGGGAATTATCTACCGGAGGATTATCCCATGCCCAGAGTGAGAGTACTGGTCACGCTCAAGCCCACCCTGCTGGACGCCCAGGGGAGGACGGTGCAGGAAGCGCTGCACGCCCTGGGGTATCACAACGTGCATCAGGTGCGCATCGGCAAGGTCATTGAGATGGACATTGCCGACGAGGGGCAGCCCGTAGAGGCGCAGGTGAAGGAGATGTGCGACCGCCTGCTGGCGAATCCCGTCACGGAGCTGTACGAGATTGAGGTGTTGGGATGAAGTTTGGAGTGGTCGTTTTCCCTGGATCCAACTGCGACGCCGACACCTACTACGCCCTCCGCGACGTACTGGGACAGCCAGTGGAGTACATCTGGCACCAGGAAGACCACTTGCATGGGGTCGATTGCGTCATCCTGCCGGGCGGGTTCTCGTACGGCGACTACCTGCGCTGTGGGGCCATTGCTCGCTTCTCGCCCGTGATGCGGGCAGTAGAGGCGTTTGCGCTGGAAGGTGGGCTAGTGCTGGGCATCTGCAACGGCTTCCAAATCCTGTGCGAGGCACACCTGCTGCCGGGCGCACTGGTGCGCAACGAAGGGCTGCGCTTCGTGTGCAAACACGTGTGGATACGAGTGGAGAACGCTACCACACCGTTCACGCACCTGTGTCGGGCGGGCGAAGTGTTGCGCATCCCCATCGCGCATGGCGAGGGGCGCTACGTGTGCGACCGTGAAACGCTACAAGAGCTGCAGGCGAACGGACAGATTCTCTTCCGCTACTGCGACGGCACAGGCGCATTGACGAGAGAGAGCAATCCCAACGGCTCGGTAGCGAACATCGCGGGCATCGCGAACGAGCGTTTCAACGTGCTGGGCATGATGCCCCATCCCGAGCGCGCCTGCGAGGCGATACTGGGCTCGGAGGACGGCTTGAAGATTTTACAATCTCTGGTGCACTCCGCGCTGGCGGTGGCACGGTAACAGGAGCAGGCAGAGATGGCAAACCTGAAAGAGGGCGACCGCGTGCAGATTGTGGTGCGCGAGCAGACGAGCAGCGATGTGAAGGAGCGCTCTTACTATCCCTACATGGGTGGTCTGCGAGGCACTATCTACCGCCTGTATAGTGATGGACGTGCTGCGGTGCAGATAGACCTTGACAGCCTGCCAGAAGCGGTGCTCACGCGCCACACCGAAGTGCAGGAGCGCATGAAAACCCGATGGATAGAGAGCCTCTCCGAGGAGGCGCGCTCGCGCCTGACCCCAGAGGAGCGCGAATTTCACCTCAACTACGTGCTGCTGGTGCGAGTGGAAGACCTGCAGCCCGAAGGTAAGCGCACGCGCACAGCCCAGACGACGGCTGCTAAAGAACCAGCGCGCTCTGACGATACTCTGGCGCCGCCGACCGCCAGAGCACGACGAACCCCTTCAGCGAAGGCAGAGAGCCCCTCGTTGTTTGATGCAGGAGAAACAGCCCCTAAGCGCAAAACGCTGGAAGAGCTCGAGAAAGCGGAAGAAGAGTTCCTCAAGAGCCGTCAGCAGCGGAGAAGGTAGTCTGCATACCGAAACACCCTTCTTCCTGACGTCCAAGCGCCCTCTCCTCCCCATAGGAACTACCCTAGCGAACAGCCAACATAGAACACACCATTCTCTGAAGGCTCGAGGAGGACAGCATGTCGAAGTTCCGAGTGGGCTTCATCGGCACAGGGCGCAAGCCTGAACGTGTAGGTCCAATGGGATTTGCGATGGCGTATGCCCATGCCGAGGCGTATCAGCTGCTGCCTGATTGTGAGTTGGTCGCCTGTGCGGACATCGTGGAGGAGAACGCTCGCGCGTTCGCACAGGCATACGGCATTGTGAACGTGTATACCAGCCACAAGGAGATGCTGGAGAAGGAACATCTGGACATCGTGAGCATCTGCACCTGGCCAATGACGCACGCGCAACTGGTGATTGACTGCGCAGTGGCAGGGGTCAAGGCGATACATTGCGAAAAGCCGATGGACTACACGTGGGGCGCGGCGCGTCTGATGGCGCAGGAGTGCGAGCGACGTGGGGTGCGCCTGACCTTCAATCATCAGCGACGTTTCGGCAAGCCCTTCCGCATGGCGAAGCAGTTGCTGGACGAAGGCGTCGTCGGCAAGCTGGTGCGCGTGGAGTTCGGCGCAGGCAACCTGTATGACTACGGCTCGCACAACTTCGACCTGTGCAACTACTTCAACGGCGAGTCTCCTGCCGAGTGGGTCATCGCGCAGATCGACTACCGCACAGAGAACATCATCTTCGGCACGCACAACGAGAATCAGGCGTACGCGCTATGGAAATACCCCAACGGCGTGTGGGGCGTCGCCTCCACGGGCGCGGGCGCGATGCTAGTTGGGGCGCACCATCGCATCGTTGGTACGGACGGAGTGATAGAGCTGGGCAGCATGGAGCCTGGCGCCCCCGCGCTACGGTTTCGCCGATTCGGCAAAGGCGAGTGGGAGTCAGTGGACTGCGGCGAGGAGGGGATGCACGGTCCGGGCTACATCGAGCGCGCTATTGCCGACATTGTGGCAGCCTTGCGGGAAGGGCGCGAGTCGGAGCTGTGTGCCCGCAACGCGCTGAACGCCACCGAGATTATCTTCGCCTGCTTCGAGTCGGTGCGCCGACGCGGACGGGTTGACCTGCCGCTCACCATCACAGACAATCCGCTGGTAGACCTCGTGGAGCGCGGGGAGATACGTCCTCAGCCGAGGGGGTAACATCGCGTGGAGGGCGAACCTCCTGGCGAGCCGACGCATGAGACGCCAGATGGCCCGGCAGGAGCCTCGCCCTCCACGCTTTGCGGAAGCACTGACGTGCTTCACTACCAGCTGAAGAGTGCGTCTTGCGCACTCGGCTGCTAAAGCGCTCCGCGTTGGTAGAGGCGCACGTCAGTGCACCCGTGTCATTCTGAGCGGAGCG